>DASSPL010000024.1:0-10646 GCA_035699685.1 Burkholderiales bacterium
ATCAAGCTGGTGGCGGTGTCGGCGCGCGCTTGACCGCAGTCAAGCAACGGCGCGCTCGCGCTCGCCGATAATAGCGGTCCGCATGAAAGTCAAAACCCGGCCGATTCCGAAGGGCAGGGCGGTCGACGCCAAGGCCCTCGCCGACGTAAGGCAGCTGCTCGGCGACGCGCCGCGCCGCCGCGACCTGCTGATCGAGCACCTGCACAGGCTGAACGACCACTTCGGCTGCCTGCCCGCCGCCCACCTCGCCGCGCTCGCGCAGGAGATGCGGCTCGCGCTCACCGAGGTCTACGAGGTGGCGACCTTCTACCACCACTTCGAAGTGGTGAAGGAAGGCGAGCCGGCGCCGGCGAAGCTGACGGTGCGGGTGTGCGATTCGATCGCGTGCGAGCTCGCCGGCGCGGACGAGCTCCTGAAGATGAAGCTCGGCCCGGACGTGCGCGTGATCCCGGCGCCTTGCGTGGGCCGCTGCGAGGTCGCGCCGTGCGTCGTGGTGCACCAGAATCCGGTCGGCAACGCCACCGTGGAAAAAGTGAAGGCGGCGGTGGAGAAGAAGCAGCACGCCTGCGCCGTGGATCCCTACATCGGCTACGCCGACTACCGCAAGAACGGCGGCTACAGGCTGCTCGCCGACTGTCTCTCAGGCAAATACAAGCGCGAAGACCTGACCAAGCTGATGGAGGACTCGGGCCTGCGCGGCCTCGGCGGCGCCGGCTTCCCCGCCGGCCGCAAATGGCGCCTGGTGGCCGCCGAGCCCGCGCCGCGCGTCATGGCGGTGAACATCGACGAGGGCGAGCCCGGCACCTTCAAGGACCGCTGGTACCTCGAGCGCGATCCGCACCGCTTCCTCGAAGGCATGCTGGTCGCCGCCTGGTGCGCGGGGGTCGGCGAGATCTGGATGTACCTGCGCGACGAATATGCCGGGTGCCGCGAAATCTTGGAGAAGGAGCTTGCGCTTCTCCAAAAGAACCGTCCGTGCGCCCTGCCGCCGATCCACCTGCGTCGAGGCGCGGGCGCGTACATCTGCGGCGAAGAGTCGGCGATGATCGAGTCGATCGAGGGCAAGCGCGGCATGCCGCGCCTGCGCCCGCCGTACGTCGCGCAGGTCGGCCTCTTCGGCCGGCCGACGCTCGAGCACAACATGGAAACCGTGTACTGGGTGCGGGAGATCATCGAGAAGGGCCCGCAATGGTTCGCGTCCCAGGGACGCAACGGCCGCAAGGGCCTGCGCTCGTTCTCGGTTTCAGGGCGGGTGAAGAAGCCGGGAGTCCATCTCGCGCCCGCGGGTATTACGCTCAAGGAACTGGTCGACGAGTACTGCGGCGGCATGCTGGATGGGCACCGGCTCTACGGCTACCTGCCGGGCGGCGCCTCCGGCGGCATCCTGCCGGCGTCGAAGGCTGACATCCCGCTCGACTTCGACACCCTGCAGCCGCACGGCTGCTTCATCGGCTCCGCGGCCATCGTGGTCTTCAGCGACCGCGACAAGGCGTCGAAGGCGGCGCTCAACCTGATGAAGTTCTTCCACGACGAGTCGTGCGGTAAGTGCACGCCGTGCAGGGTGGGCACGGCCAAGGCGGTGCTGCTGATGAAACAGCCCAAGTGGGACCAGCCTTTGCTCCAGGAGCTGTCTCAGGCCATGATGGATGCGTCGATCTGCGGCCTGGGGCAGGCGGCGCCGAATCCCGCGCTGACGGTGATGAAGTATTTCCCGCAAGAGGTGGAGTAAATGGAACGGGTGACGAACCAGCAGCTCGCGATGATGCCGATCGAGTTCAAGCTGAACGGCCAGACCGTGGTCGGGCGGCCGGACGAGAAGATCATCGAGACGGCGAAGAAGCACGGCGTCACCATCCCGCACCTGTGCCACGGCGGCAACCAGCGCTCCGACGGCAACTGCCGCGCCTGCGTGGTCGAGATCAAGGGCGAGCGCGCCCTCGCGCCGTCGTGCTGCCGCTTCCCGACCGCCGGCATGGAAGTCACCACCAACTCGCCGCGGGCGCTCGCCTCGCAGAAGATGGTGCTCGAGCTCCTCATGGCCGACATGCCGGAGAAGGACTACACGCTCGTCAACAAGGCGCGCAACTGGGCGAAGAAGCTCGGCGTGGCGAAGTCGCGCTTCCCGGCGCGCGAGCAGCCCAGGCAGGACGTTTCGCACCCGGCGATCGCCGTCAACCTGGATGCATGCATCCAGTGCACGCGCTGCGTGCGCGCCTGCCGCGAGGTGCAGGTGAACGACGTCATCGGCTATGCCGGCCGCGGCGATCACTCGAAGATCGTCTTCGACTTCGACGACCCGATGGGCGAGTCGACCTGCGTCGCCTGCGGCGAGTGCGTGCAGGCGTGCCCGACGGGCGCGCTGATGCCGGCGAGGGGCGTGGGCCTCAAGAAAATCGAAAAACGGGTCGACAGCGTCTGCCCGTTCTGCGGCGTCGGCTGCCTGCTCACCTATCACGTCGCCGAGAACAAGATCCAGTTCGTCACCGGCAAGGACGGCCCGGCGAACCAGAACCGCCTGTGCGTGAAGGGCCGCTACGGCTTCGACTACGCGCACCATCCGCACCGCCTGACCAAGCCGCTCATCCGCAAGAGCGGCGTGAAGAAGAGCGCCGATTTCGTCGTCGATCCGGGCAACTGGTCGGAGGTGTTCCGCGAGGCGACCTGGGAAGAGGCGCTGGAGCTGGCCGCTTCGGGTCTGCGGAAAATCAGAGACGAAGACCGCTACGCGCTGGCCGGCTTCGGCTCCGCCAAGGGGAGCAACGAGGAGGCGTACCTTTTCCAGAAGCTGGTGCGCACCGGCTTCGGCACCAACAACGTCGACCACTGCACGCGCCTTTGCCACGCCTCGTCGGTGGCGGCGCTGCTGGAGGGCATCGGCTCGGGAGCGGTGTCGAACCAGGTGAACGACGTCGAGAACGCCGAGGTGATCTTCCTCATCGGCGCCAACCCCACGTCCAACCATCCGGTGGCCGCGACGTGGATGAAGAACGCGGCCAAGGCCGGCAAGAAGCTGATCTACGCCGACCCGCGCCGCGGCGATCTGGCGCGCCACGCCTGGCGCATGCTGCAGTTCAAGCCCGACACCGACGTGGCGCTCCTAAACGCGATGATCTACACGATCATCGAGGAGGGCATCGCCAACGAGGCGTTCATCAGGGACCGCACCTCGGGCTACGAGGCCCTGAAGGAGAACGCGAAGAACTTCTCCCCCGAGAAGATGGCGCCGATCTGCGGCATCCCGGCCGAGACGATCCGCGAGGTGGCGCGCGCCTACGCCACGTCGAAAGGCTCGATGATCCTGTGGGGCATGGGCATCAGCCAGCACGTGCATGGCACCGACAACGCGCGCTGCCTGATCGCGCTGACCCTGCTCACCGGCCAGGTCGGCCGCCCGGGCACCGGGCTGCATCCGCTGCGCGGCCAGAACAACGTGCAGGGTGCGTCGGACTCGGGGCTGATCCCGATGATGTATCCCGACTACCAGCGCGTCTCCACGCCCGAGGCGCAGACGCGCTTCCAGAAGCTGTGGGGCGCAAAGCTCGATCCGAAGCCCGGCCTAACGGTGGTCGAGATCATGAACGCGGCATACGACGGAAAAATCCGCGGCATGTACATCATGGGCGAGAACCCGGCGATGTCCGACCCGGACCTCGACCATGCGCGCGCGGCGATGGCGAAGATGGAGCACCTGGTGGTCCAGGATATTTTCCTGACGGAGACCGCGTACCTGGCGGATGTCGTGCTGCCGGCCACCGCGTGGCCGGAGAAGACCGGCACGGTGACCAACACCGACCGCATGGTGCAGCTCGGCCGCCCCGCGCTGAAGGCGCCGGGCGAGGCGCGCGAGGACCTCTGGATCATCGTCGAGCTGGCGAAGCGCCTCGGCCTCGACTGGCGCTACGCGCATCCGAAGGAAGTGTGGGAAGAGATGCGCCAGTGCATGGACTCGATCCGGGGCATCACCTGGGAGCGCCTCGAGCGCGACTCGTCGGTGACCTACCCGTGCGAGAACGAGGGCGATGCCGGGCAGCCGGTGGTGTTCCAGACGCATTTCCCGACGCCCACCGGCCGCGGCAAGTTCGTGCCGGCCGACCTGATCCCGGCGGCGGAGCGGCCCGACAACGACTATCCGACGGTGCTGATCACGGGGCGGCAGCTCGAGCACTGGCACACCGGCGCCATGACGCGGCGCTCGGGCGCGCTGGATGCGATCGAGCCCGAGGCCGTCGCCTCGGTGCATCCGCTGGACCTCGATGCGATCGGCGCGAAGCCCGGCGGCGTGATCACGGTCGAATCGCGCCGCGGCAAGATCTCCCTGTATGCCCGGGCCGATGCCGGCACGCCGCGCGGCGCGATCTTCATCCCGTTCTGCTATTTCGAGGCCGCGGCCAACCTGCTCACCAACCCGGTGCTCGACCCCTTCGGCAAGATCCCGGAATTCAAGTACTGCGCCGTGCGGCTGAAGGCCGGCGGCGCCACGCCCGGCGATCCGGGCTACGGCAAAGGGCGTACACTCGAAGAACTGTACGGCTAGGTAGTCCCCCGGGGAGGGCGGCATGCCGATCATCGCGATCACGCGGGAGATGGGTTCGCTGGGCAAGGACGTGGCCACCGGTCTCGGCGAAGCGCTGGGCCTGCCCGTCATCTATCACGAGGTCATCGACCAGCTGGCGGACCGCATGCGCGTGCGCAAGAGCCACGTCATCCGGCTCCTCGACGGCAGCGCGGGGCTGCTGGAGCGGCTGACCGCCGACGAGACCAGCCTCTCGATCTTCACCGCCGACGAGATCTACGCGATGTGCCTGAAGGGCGGCGCGGTGATCCGCGGCTGGGGCGCGACGCACCTGCTGCGCGAGGTGCCGCACGCCCTCTCGGTGCGGGTCTGCGCGCCGTTCGAGGTGCGCAAGCGCCGCATGATGGAGCGCCTGAACAGCGACGACGGGGAGCGCGTCGCCGAGGAGATCCTGGTCAACGACGAGGCGCACACCGCGATCATGCGCCGCCACTTCGACCTGCAGTGGACCGATCCCGAGCACTACGACATCGTGCTCAACACCAAGCGCGTGAGCGTCGACGAATGCGTCGCCGAGGTGCTGGCGCTGTCGCGCTCGCCGCAGTTCGCGGAAACCGACGGCTCGCTGCAGCGCCTCGCCGACCTCGCGCTTGCCGCGCGCGTGCGCGCCGCGCTGCGCCGCGCGCCCGAGACGCGCGAGGCGCAGGTGCAGGTCGCCTCGAACGTCGGCCGCATCACCCTGTCGGGGGCCTCCAGCACCGACGAGATGCTGGCCTTCGTGGAAGTGGCCTCGGCGGTGCCCGGGGTGCGCGATGTGGCTTACCGCACCCACCCCGGCGACGAAGTACGCCCCCGATTCCATTGATCTGAGTCAAGGCCGCCCGCGCGGCCAGTCTTGGAGAATCCCGCTTCCACACGCGGGGAGAACGTCATGGCGTCCGATATCGAAATCGCCCAGGCAGCCAAGATGCAGCGCATCGCGCCGGTCGCGCGCGAGAAGCTCGGCATCAGCGAGGAGCACCTGGAGCCCTACGGCCACTACAAGGCCAAGGTGTCTCTGAAGTACCTCGACACGCTGAAGGGCAAGAAGGACGGCAAGCTGATCCTGGTGACGGCGATCAGCCCGACGCCCGCCGGCGAAGGCAAGACCACCACCACCGTCGGCCTGGGCGACGCGCTGAACCACATCGGCAAGAAGGCGATGATCTGCCTGCGCGAGCCCTCGCTCGGCCCGGTGTTCGGCGTGAAGGGCGGCGCCGCCGGCGGCGGCTACGCGCAGATCGTGCCGATGGAAGACATCAACCTGCACTTCACCGGCGACTTCGGCGCGATCCAGCTGGCGAACAACCTGCTCGCGGCGATGATCGACAACCACATCAGCCACGGCAACGAGCTCGGCATCGACATCCGCCGCATCCAGTGGAAGCGCGTGCTCGACATGAACGACCGCGCGCTGCGCGACATCGTCGTGGGCCTCGGCGGCACCGCCAACGGCTACCCGCGCGAGGACGGCTTCGACATCGTCGTCGCCTCCGAGGTGATGGCGATCTTCTGCCTCGCCACCTCGCTCGAGGACCTGAAGAAGCGGCTGGGCAACATCGTCGTCGGCTATACCCGCGACCAGAAGCCGGTCAAGGCGAGCGACCTGCAGGCGCACGGCGCGATGACCGTGCTCCTCAAGGACGCGCTCGCGCCCAACCTGGTGCAGACGCTGGAGAACAACCCGGCGTTCGTGCACGGCGGGCCGTTCGCCAACATCGCGCACGGCTGCAACTCCGTGCTCGCCACCCAGTCGGCGCTGAAGCTCGCCGACTACGTGGTTACCGAGGCCGGCTTCGGCGCCGACCTGGGCGCCGAGAAGTTCCTCGACATCAAGTGCCGCAAGACCGGGCTGCGGCCGAGCGCGGCGGTGATCGTGGCGACGATGCGCGCGCTCAAGTACCACGGCGGTGTCGATGTCAAGGAAGTGAGCAAGGAGAACCTCGCCGCGCTGGAGAAGGGCCTCGTCAACCTCGAGCGCCACGTCGAGAACGTGAGCAAGGTCTACAACATTCCCTGCGTGGTCTCGATCAACAAGTTCACCTTCGACACCGACGCCGAGCTGAAGCTGGTGTCCGAGCGCATGAAGAAGCTCGGCGTCGAGGTGGTCACCGCCACCCACTGGGGCGACGGCGGCAAGGGCGCGGCGGATCTCGCCCGGATCGTCGTCGGCCTGTGCGACAAGCCGTCGAAGCCGACCTTCGTCTACGAGGACGCCGATCCCCTGTGGGAGAAGATCTCCAAGATCGCGAAAAAGGTGTATCGCGCCTCCGAGGTCACCGCCGACGCCAAGGTGCGCGCGCAGATCAAGAAGCTGCAGGACGACGGCTACGGCCACTATCCGGTGTGCGTGGCGAAGACCCAGTCTTCCTTCTCCACCGACGCCGCGTTGCGCGGCGCGCCATCGAACCACGTGGTCAATGTCCGGGAGGTGCGCCTCGCCGCCGGAGCGGAGTTCGTGGTCATGATCTGCGGCGACATCATGACCATGCCGGGCCTGCCGAAGGTGCCCTCCGCGAACAAGATCGACCTGGTCGACGGGAAAGTCGTAGGCCTGTTCTAGAATAAGTCGATGCTCGAGGAGCTCTATACACAGGCGTTCTGGGTCGGCCTGCTGAAGATCATCGGCGTCAACATCGTCCTGTCGGGCGACAACGCCGTCGTCATCGCGCTCGCCGCGCGCTCGCTGCCGCCCAAGCAGCAGAAGGCCGCCGTGCTGTGGGGCTCCGGCGCCGCGGTGGTGATGCGGATCATCCTCACCCTCTTCGCCGTGGCGCTGCTCACGCTGCCGTGGCTGAAGCTGATCGGCAGCCTGCTGCTCTTCTGGATCGGCATCAAGCTGCTCATCCCGGAGGAGGACAACGAGAACGTCGACGCGAGCGACAACCTGATGGCCGCCGTCAAGACCATCCTCATCGCCGATCTGGTGATGAGCATCGACAACGTCATCGCCGTCGCCGCCGCGGCCGGCGGCAGCTACACGCTGCTGATCCTCGGCCTCGCGATCTCGATCCCGCTGGTGATCTTCGGCTCCACGCTGCTGCTGCACCTGATGGAGCGCTGGCCGGTCATCATCACCATCGGCGGCGGCCTGCTCGGCTTCGTCGCCGGCGAGATGCTGGTCACCGATCCGGTCCTGACCGGCCCGCTATCCGGCATGGGCGTGAGCTTCGACGACAAGGGCGGCCACCCCAAGGTCGGCGGCCTGAGCCTGGAGATCATCGCCGGCATCATCGGCGCGGTCATCGTAATCGGCGCCGGAACGTTGATCGGTAAGCGCAGGGCCATGAAAGCGGCGGTTCACGAGGCGGCGGTCGAGGTGGACCGCAACAAGTCTTGACCGCGGTCATGGGCCCTATCGAATAGGGAGCAGCACAATGCGCCAGCACCCGCAAATAGAATTAGAAGCGGCATGCTGCGGTGCAACGAGGACCTTAGGAGGAGGAGCTATGAAGACGAAGTTGCTGATCCTGGCGCTGGCAGCCGCAGCGCCGCTGGCGGTACAGGCGCAGGCCTGGGAGCCCACCAAGAACGTCGAGTTCATCATCCCCGCGGGCACCGGCGGCGGCGCCGACCAGATGGCGCGAGCCATCCAGGGCATCGTCGCGAAGCACAACCTGATGAAGCAGGCCATCCTGCCGATCAACAAGGCGGGCGGCGCCGGCGCCGAGGGCTTCCTCGACGTGAAGAACGCTTCCGGCGAGCCGCACAAGATCATCATCACGCTGTCGAACCTGTTCACCACGCCGCTCGCCACGGGCGTGCCGTTCAACTGGCGCGACCTCACCCCGGTGCAGATGCTGGCGCTCGACAACTTCGTGCTGTGGGTCAACGCCAAGACGCCCTACAAGAACGCCAAGGAGTTCGTCGAGGCGGCGAAGAAGGCCGGCCCGGGCAAGTTCAAGATGGGCGGCACCGGCGCCAAGCAGGAAGACCAGATCATCACGGTGGCGATCGAGCAGAAGACCGGCGCCAAGTTCACCTACATCCCGTTCAAGGGCGGCGGCGCGGTGGCGACGCAGCTGGTCGGCGGCCACGTCGATTCGACGGTCAACAATCCGATCGAGGCCGTGGCCCAGTGGCGCGCCGGGTCCCTGCGGCCGCTCTGCGTGTTCGAGCTGAAGCGCCTGCCGTACAAGGAGAAGGTCACCGCCAACATGGGCTGGAGCGACATCCCGACCTGCAAGGAAGCCGGCCTTGACGTCGACTACCTGATGCTGCGCGGCATCTTCATGCCGCCGGGAGTGAAGCCCGAGCACGTGGCCTACTACACGGGCCTGTTCAAGAAGGTGATGGCGACGCCGGAGTGGAAGAAGCTGATGGAAGAAGGCGCGTTCAACACCACCGCGCTCAGCGGCCAGGAGTATGGCAACTGGGTCGCGCGCGAGGAAGCGCGCCACGTATCCCTGATGAAGGCCGCCGGCTTCATCGCCGGCCAATAACAACAATCCGGGGGAGGCGATGGCCGAGGGGCACGACGAAAGTCGGGCGGCATTTCGCACGAAGAGCGCCGAGCTTGCGGTGGCGGCGCTCTTCTTCATTTTCGGCGCGATCGTCATCTCCGACAGCCTGCGGCTGGGCTCGGGCTGGGCCGCCGACGGCCCGAAGCCGGGCTATTTTCCGTTCTACATCGGCCTGCTGATCTGCATCGCCTCGGTGGTGAACTTCGTCGCCGCCCTGCGAATGAAGCCCGAGCGCAACAAGGCCTTCGTCCAGGTCGGGCAGCTCAAGCTGGTGCTCACCGTGCTGATCCCGACGGCGATCTACGCCGCCCTCGTCACCTGGACCGGCATCTACGTCGCCTCGATCCTGTTCATCGGCTTCTTCATGCGCTGGCTCGGCCGGTATCCCTGGTGGAAGGTGATCCTCGTCAGCGTGCTGACGGTCGTGGCGTTCTACGTCGTGTTCGAGATGTGGTTCAAGGTGCCGCTGCCCAAGGGCCCGGTCGAGGGCTGGCTCAGGCTTAACTGATGAACGAGATCACCGCCCTGATGCACGGCTTCGGCGTGGCGCTCACGCCGACCAACATCGTGCTCATGTTCACCGGCGTGATCCTCGGCGTCATCATCGGCGTGCTGCCCGGCCTCGGCGGCGCGAACGGCGTGGCGATCCTGCTGCCGCTGACCTTCGGCATGGCGCAGACGCCGGGCGGCGCCACCTCGGCCATCATCCTGCTGTCGTGCATCTACTGGGGCGCGCTCTTCGGCGGCGCCATCACCTCGATCCTGTTCAACATCCCGGGCGAGCCCTGGTCGGTGGCGACCACCTTCGACGGCTATCCGCTCGCCCAGCAGGGGCGCGCCGGCAGCGCCCTCACCGCGGCGTTCACCTCGTCCTTCATCGGCGCCTTCGTCGCAGTGGTGGTGATCACCTTCCTCTCGCCGGTGGTGGCGGGCTTCGCGCTGGAATTCGGCCCGCCGGAATTCTTCGCCGTGTATCTGCTCACCTTCTGCGCCTTCGTCGGCACGAGCAAGGAGCCGCCGTTCAAGACCATCGCCGCGATGATGCTGGGCTTCGCGCTGGCCGCGGTCGGCACCGACACCGTCACCGGCACGCTGCGGCTCACCTTCGGCTCGACGCACCTCCTCACCGGCTTCGACTTCCTGGTGGCGGTGATCGGCCTGTTCGGCATCGGCGAGATCCTGCTCACGCTGGAGGAGGGACTCGCCTTCCGCGGCGCCGCGGCGAAGATCAACCTGCGCGTGGTGCTCGACACCTGGAAGGAGCTGCCGCGCTACTGGCTCACCTCGCTGCGCTCTTCCGCGGTGGGCTGCTTCATGGGCATCGTGCCGGGCGGCGCGACGCCGGCCTCGTTCATGAGCTACGGCGTGGCGCGGCGCTTCTCGCCCGACGGCGACAAGTTCGGCACCGGCAAGGTGGAGGGCGTGGTGGCGCCGGAGACCGCGGCGCACGCGGCGGGGACTTCCGCGCTCCTGCCGATGATCACGCTCGGCGTGCCGGGCTCGCCGACGGCGGCGGTGCTGCTCGGCGGCCTGATGATCTGGGGCCTGCAGCCGGGGCCGCTGCTGTTCGTGGAGCAGAAGGACTTCGTCTGGGGCCTGATCGCCTCGATGTACCTCGGCAACATCGCCGG
>DASSPL010000025.1:0-7125 GCA_035699685.1 Burkholderiales bacterium
ACTCGATCATCCCTTCAGCCTGCCGAGCACCAGGAACTCGAGCAGCGCCTTCTGCGTGTGCAGGCGGTTCTCCGCCTCGTCCCACACCACGCTCTGCGGCCCGTCGATCACCTCGGCGGCCACCTCCTCGCCGCGGTGCGCGGGCAGGCAGTGCATGAAGAGCGCGTCCTTTTTCGCCGCCTTCATCATCTCGGCGTCGACCTGCCAGTCCTGGAAGTCGCGCTTGCGCTCCTCGTTCTCCGACTCGAAGCCCATCGAGGTCCACACGTCGGTGGTGACGAGGTCCGCGCCGCGCGCCGCGGCCATCGGGTCGGCGAAGACTTCCGCGTTCTTGTTCAGCCGTTCCCGCTCGACCTCGTAGCCCGGCGGGGTGGAGACGTGCAGGCGGAAATCGAAGATCGAGGCCGCCTGCAGCCAGGTGTTGCAGACGTTGTTCGAGTCGCCGATCCACGCCACCGTGCGGCCCCTGATGGCGCCGCGCTGCTCGATGTACGTGTAGAGGTCGGCGAGGATCTGGCAGGGGTGGTACTCGTCGGTCAGGCCGTTGATCACCGGCACGCGCGAGTTGCTTGCGAAGCGCTCGATGATGTCCTGCTGGAAGGTGCGCACCATGATGACGTCGCACATGCGCGAGATCACCTGCGCGGCGTCCTCCACCGGCTCGCCGCGGCCGAGCTGCGAGTCGCGCGTATACAGGTAGATCGCCGCGCCGCCGAGCTGGTGCATGCCGGACTCGAACGACATGCGCGTGCGGGTGGAGGGCTTCTCGAAGATCATCGCCAGCGTGCGGTCCTCGAGCGGCCAGTAGCGCTCATAGCGCTTGAAGCGGTCCTTGATCGCGGTAGTGCGCGCGAAGAGGTACTCGTGCTCCTCGCGCGAGAAATCCTTGAACTGCAGAAAGTGCCGCAGCGGCGCTTTCAAGCAGCCACGCGTTTTCCGACCAGGGCCTTGACCAGCGGAACGAAGCGCCGCACGACCTCGCGGCCCTCGGCCTCGTTCATGACGAGCGGCGGCATGATGCGCACCACCTTGTCGACCGTCACGTTGATGACCAGCCCGGCCTCGAGCGCGCTCTTCACCAGATCGGGGCAGGGCTCGTCGAGCTCGACGCCGATCATCATGCCCATGCCGCGCACCTCGGTCACGCCCTTGAGGCTGCCCAGCTCGTCCAGGAGGGCCTGGCGAATGACGGCGCCCACCCGCTCGGCGTTCTGCAGGAGGTTTTCCTCCTTCATGGTGTCGATGGTGGTGCGCACCGCGGTCATGGCCAAAGGGTTGCCGCCGAAAGTGGAGCCGTGGTTGCCCGGCTTGAACACACCCTTCGCGCGGTTGCCGATCACGCAGGCGCCGACGGGCACGCCGGAGCCGAGGCCCTTGGCGAGCGGCACCACGTCGGGCATGAAGCCGGCGTGCTGGTAGACGAACCATTTTCCGGTGCGGCCGAGGCCGCACTGCACTTCGTCCGAGATGAACAGCCATTGCTTGCGCTGGCACAGCTCGTAGAGGCCGCGCAGGTACTCCAGCCGCGAGACGTTGATGCCGCCTTCGCCCTGGATCGGCTCGACCATCACCGCCGCGATGTTGCGGTTGTGCTCGCCCGCCTGCCGCACGGCCTCCAGGTCGTTCAGCGGCACGCGCACGAAGCCGGAGACCAGCGGCTCGAAGCCGGCCTGCACCTTGCGGCTGCCGGTGGCCGACAGCGTGGCAAGCGAGCGGCCGTGGAACGCCTTCTCCATGACGATGATCGCCGGCTCGGCGATGCCGCGGTCGTGGCCGTACTTGCGGGCGATCTTGATCGCGCACTCGTTGGCTTCCAGCCCGGAGTTGCAGAAGAACACCTCGTCCAGGCCGGTGATCTCGGCGACGCGGTCGGCCGCCGCCTCCTGGTCGGGGATGCGCCACAGGTTCGAGGTGTGCACCACGCCGCTGTTGATCCGGTCGAGCAGCGCCTTCTTGAACTTCGGGTGGCCGTAGCCGAGCGTGTTGACGGCGATGCCTGCCAGCGCGTCGAGGTACTTCTTCCCGGCCTCGTCCCACAGCCAGACGCCTTCGCCCCGCACGAAGGCGACGTTCTGGCGGGCGTAGGTGTTCATTACGTGTGACATGGCAGCCCCTTAAAAGCAAAACGGCGGCACCGGCCGCCGTTCCGGAAAAATAACAGATTTCCCTACGGAAGGCGCTGCAGCCCCTTCTCCTCGGCGCTCTTCAGCACCCGGATGCACGGCAGGTACCCCTCGTACACGATGCCGTGCATCTCCATGCGCTTGTGCGAATGCAGGAGGTCGCCGACGTAGTGGGCGATCTGGCTGGTGATCACCTGGCCGGGCACCAGCACCGGGATGCCGGGAGGGTAGGGCACGATCTGGTCGGCGGCCACGCGCCCGGCGAGCGAGCGGTTGAAGCGCTCGCGCTCGTCGAACACCGGCACCAGCTCGCCGCCGCAGTAATACGCGTCGCGCGGCAGGTAGCGCAGGCGGGTGAACCCGGGGATCTCGGGCGTCTGCACCAGGCGCCGCGGCGGGCGCCCCTGCCGCGCGATGCGCATCAGGGCGTCGTAGAGGCGCGAGACCTTGGAGCGCGTGGTGCCGATGGTGAGCAGCAGCGTCAGCGTGTTGAACGTCGATTTCTCGACCTGGATGTTGTAGCGCTCGAACAGCTCCTTCTGCAGGTCCTCGACGGTGTAGCCGCAGCCGGAGATGTCGATCGTCACCTTCGTCGGATCGAGCTGGATGCCGTCGTTTCGCACCTCCGGCGGCAGCAGGTCCTCGAGCTCCAGGACGCGGAACACCTGGGTCGAGTTGACCAGGTTGCGCACCTCCTTGGCCAGCTCGAGCGTGCGCGAGAGCAGCTTGTAGCCCTCCATCACGGCCTGCTTGCGCGCGATGTCGAGGCTCGCGATCAGCGCGTACTGCGGGCTGGTCGAGGTATGCATGTTGAAGTTCTCGCGGAACAGATGCTCGCGGAACGTGGGGTCGTTGACGTGGATCATCGACGCCTGCGAGAAGGCGGACAGCACCTTGTGGGTCGACTGCGTGGCGTAGTCGGCGCCCGCCTCGAGCGCGGTCGGGCGGAAAGCGGGGTGGAAGCGCGCGAAGCCGTACCACGCCTCGTCGATGATCACCTTGATGCCACGCGCGTGCGCCGCCTCGATGATCGGCGGCAGGTCGTAGCGCAGCCCGTCGTAGGTGCAGGAGGTGATGATGAGCGCCTGGGCGTCGGGGTGGCGCTTGATGGCATTCAGCAGCGTTTTCTTCGGCACCGGCCCGTACAGGCCGTACTTGCGGTTGAGCGAGGCGTCGACGTAGATCGGATGGGCGCCGGACAGCACGACGCCGTGGTGCACGCTCTTGTGGCAGTTGCGGTCGAGGATCAGCTTCTCGCCCGGCGCGATCAAGGTCTGGAAGATGACCTTGTTCGCCGTCGAGGTGCCGTTGGTGGCGAAGAACGTGCGCTTCGCGCCGAAGGCCTTCGCCGCCTTGGCCTGCGCCTCGGCGATCACCGCCTTCGGCTCCATCAGCGAGTCGAGCATCGGCACCGACACCGACAGGTCGGCGTCGAACACGTGCTCGCCCATGAACTCGTAGAAGTCGTTGATCCACGGGCTCGCCCGCAGCGACTCGCCCGAGGAATGTCCCGGCGTGTGCCACTGGTCCTTCGCCATCCAGACGTAGTTCTTCAGCTGGTCGTAGAAGGGCGTGCGGGCGCGCTCCTGGATCTGCGCGTTCAGGATGCGGTAGATGCCGCGGTAGTCGCGCTCCTCGCGGTAGAAGTAGCCGTCGACCGCCTCGGCGAACAGCGCATCGACGATGTCGTCTTCCTTCTCCTGCGCGATCAGGATGTAGACGTCGAGCTCCGGCCGCAGGCGCGTGATGCGCTGCACGAGCTCGAGGGCCGACATCTCGGTGCTGCGCTCGGCGGCGCCGTTCTTGCGCGCAAGGGTGTAGAGCGTGTCGTCGACCAGCACCGACTGCAGGTCGCCGTCGCGCTCGATCACCTCGAGCGCCTCCCGGGCGGTGGTGACGCCGAGGAAGCTGATGCCGAGCGGGTTGTCGAGCGAGCGCGCCGCCGCGTTGAGGCCCTTGACGAACTCGCGCAGCACGAGCGTCTCGTCGTTGATGACCAGGATGCGGCTGACCGGCTTGGCCAAGCGTCAGACCCTATAATCGGCCATGGCCGACGTCGAGGTTGCCGAATTCGTCATCCAGGGCGTCACGCTGGACGGCAAGCCTTTCCGGCCGAGCGACTGGGCAGAGCGTCTTTGCGGGGTGATGGCCGCCTTCGGCGGCGATCACCGCATGCAGTATTCGCCGTTCGTGCATCCGATCACGGCGAACGGCGTGCGCTGCGTGGTGGTGGATGTGCGCCTTGAGCAGATCGAGCCGATGGCCTATCGGTTCCTCGTCAACTTCGCCAAGGACAACGAGCTGCGCGTGCGCGACGGCCGCATCGAGGCGCGCACCAAGCTCGCCGAGCTGCAGCGTGTGGGCGATACGGCCTAGGTTACTTCAGGGCTTTGAGGGCGTGCGCCAGCCGGCTCTTGTGCCGGTCGCCGGCGTTGCGGTGAAGGATGCCCTTCGCCACCACGCGGTCGATCACGCGCTGCGACTCCTGCAGCGTCTTCTCCGCCGCGCCCTTGTTGCCGGCGGCGATCGCCTTCTTCACGTTCTTGATCGCGCTGCGCACGGTGGTGCGCAGGCTCATGTTGTGCTCGCGGCGCACGAGCGCCTGGCGGGCGCGCTTGCGCGCAGATTTGATGTTGGCCATGGCGTTGCTACGTCCTTGAAAAGGGGCGGAATATTAGCATGAAGGGCCCGGTGAACACATGAACCTGCTAAGGGCCCTGCTCGCCGTGAGCAGCCTGACGATGGTGAGCCGCGTGCTCGGCTACATCCGCGACTTCTTCATCGCGCGGTTCTTCGGCGCGGGGCTTGCCACCGACGCCTTCTTCGTGGCGTTCAAGATCCCGAACCTGCTGCGCCGCATGTTCGCCGAGGGCGCGTTCTCGCAGGCCTTCGTGCCGATCCTCGGCGGCTACCGGCACGGCCAATCCGCCGAGGACACCCGCACGCTGATCGACAGCGTCAGCACGCTGCTCTTCCTGGCGCTCGTCGTCACGGCGGCGCTCGGCATGGCGCTCGCGCCCGTCATCGTCTACGTGACTGCCCCGGGGTTCGCCGCGCAGCCGGAGAAGTTCGAGCTGACGGTGCAGCTGCTGCGCATCACCTTTCCCTACATCGTCTTCATCTCGCTCGTCGCGCTGGCGGCCGGCATCCTCAATACCTGGAACCGCTTTGCCGTTCCGGCGATCACTCCGGCGCTGCTCAATGTCTCGTTCATCGCCGGAGCCGCCTTCTTCGCCCAGTATTTCGATCCGCCGGTGCTGGTGCTGGCGTGGGCCGTGTTCGTCGGCGGGCTGCTGCAGCTCGCCTTCCAGGTGCCGTTTCTCGTCAAGCTGGGGCTCCTGCCGCGCTGGCGCCTCGACCTGAAGCATCCCGGCGTGCGGCGCGTCCTGATGCTGATGGCGCCGGCGGCGTTCGGCGTGTCGGTGAGCCAGATCTCGCTCCTCATCAACCAGGTGTTCGCCTCCTTCCTGCAGACCGGCAGCGTGTCGTGGCTCTACTATGCCGACCGCCTGATGGAGCTGCCGGCCGGCGTGCTCGGCGTGGCGGTGGGCACCATCCTCCTGCCCAGCCTCTCCAAGTACCATGCCGCGGCGAAGGCAGACGAGTACGCGCGCCTGCTCGACTGGGGGCTACGGTTGACGGTCCTGCTTGCGGTGCCGGCCGCCGTCGCGCTCGCCGTGCTGGCGATCCCGCTCATCACGTCGCTCTTCCACTATGGGCGGTTCAGCGCCGACGACGCGTGGATGACGCGCCAGGCGCTGGTAGCCTACAGCGTCGGGCTGGTTGGCATGATCCTCGTGAAGATCCTCGCGCCGGGCTTTTATGCGCGACAAAACATAACGACTCCGGTAAAGATCGGCATCTTCACGCTGGTGATGACGCAGCTCATGAACCTCGCCTTCATCGTGCCGCTGAAGCACGCCGGCCTGGCGCTCGCCATCGGCCTGGGGGCGTGCTTGAACGCGGCGTTGCTGTACCGCGGGCTGCGCCGCAGCGACATCTACGTGCCCGAGCCCGGCTGGCCCCTGTTTGCGCTGAAGGTGGCAGCCGCTGTCGGCTTCATGGCCGTGGTGCTCTTCACCACGATGGGCGAGGCCGGCTGGTGGCTCGCGGCGCCGTGGCAGAAGAAGCTGCCCGCCATCCTGGGCCTGGTGGTGCTCGGCGCCGCGGCCTACGGCGCTGCGCTGGCGCTCTTCGGCTTCCGGCCGCGCCATTTCTCCCGCCGGGGCGCGAGTTGAGCGCGGCGCTCGCGGCTTTCACGGACCTCATGCGGCAGGACGATGCGCGCATCGACCTCGCGCATGCCTGCCTGATGATCGCGCAGGACGCGTATCCCGGCCTGCAGGTCGAGCGCTATCTCGGCGACATCGAGCGGCTCGCGCTGCGGCTGCGCTCCCGCACGCCGCAGACCGCCAGCCCCGAGGAGCGGGTCGCGGCGCTGAACGAGTTCCTGTTCGGCGAGGTCGGCTTGCGCGGCAACACCGAGGCCTACTACGACCCGCGCAACAGCTACCTGAACGAGGTCATGGATCGCAAGATCGGCATCCCGATCACGCTGTCGGTGCTCTACATGGCGGTCGGGCGCAGGGTCGGGCTGCCGGTCGAAGGCGTGTCCTTTCCCGGCCATTTCCTCGTGCGGCTGCGCCTGCGCACCGGCATGCTGGTGCTCGACCCCTTCGCCGGCGGCGCCCCGCAGTCCGCGGCCGACCTGCGCGAGCGCCTGCAGCGTGTGATCCCGGCCGGCGCGCTGGAGAACGTGCCGGTGGCCGAGCTGCCGCTCGAGCAGTTCCTCGAGCCGGCCACCAACCGCCAGATCGTGGCGCGCGTGCTGCGCAATCTCAAGGCGATCTACCGCGACGCGGACAAGCCGCAGCAGCAGCTCGACGTGCTGAACCGCATGCTGGTGGTGGCGCCGGAGTCGAGCGCGGAGCTGCGCGACCGCGGCATCGTCTACCAGCGCCTGGAGTGCTACCGCGCGGCGCTGAAGGACCTGTCCGACTAC
>DASSPL010000026.1:0-2920 GCA_035699685.1 Burkholderiales bacterium
GTCGAGTTGTTGTTGATGATGACCAGGCCCGCGGTGGGCGGCACGCCATTGCCGGTGCCGAAGATCTGCGCGGCGTTGGCGGCGGGCAGCGGCGGCGGCACGCCGGCCACCGGCGCGGCTCCGAAGCTGTAGCCGCAGAGATTGTCTTTCACGCTGGCCTTGGCGTACGAGTTCGCATAGGTGAGCGCTACCGGCAGCGTGGCGAGCGCGTAGTGCGTCGCCTGCAAGAGGTCCGAGTCCGCTTCCCACCCGAACTGGCGCAGGCGGGTGAGGGCGTCGGCCGCCTGCTCGGCTGCGGAGCTCCCGGTCACGAGGCCCTGGGCGGCGAGCGCGGCGCAGCGGTTGCCGGCAATGGTCGAATTCACCAGCACGAGGAGCGGCGAGCTCGCGTTGGACGGCGCGTAGGCCGCGCAAGGCTGGTACAGGTTGGCCAGCGTGAAGTAGTCGTAGAGGGGCCGTCCGATGGCGCTCGCGGGAAGCGTGGTGGCGCCGCGCCGGATGGTGACGCCGGCGGGCGCGTTCAGGTTCACGTTCGGCTCGCCGACCGCGACGCCGTCGATGAGGCCTTCCGTGTCCTGCTCCGCGGCGGCGATCGCCGCGCCGCCGCCGTTGGACACGCTCGACGCGATGACGAGCGTGTTGGCCGGCGTGATGGTCCGGAAGCGCACGCCGTCCTGGAGCGCGCCGTGCTTCTGGTTGATCATGTAGAAGGCGAATTCGATGGCGCGCAGCGTGTCGCGGCCCCAGTCTTTCTCCGGGTTCTGCTGCGAGTGCGCGTGCTTGTAGGCCCAGCGGTTCGGGAACGCGGAGTTGTATGCCGCGCGGTCGCTCGCCGACAGGTTGGCGGTGAATTGCGAGAACAGGCCCGCGGCGCCGGCGTCGAAGCGCGGTCCCAGCAGGACGTTGACGGCGTTCGCGGCGAGGTCGTGGCCGCCGTTGCCCGTGCCCTTGTCGGTGTACGCCACCGCGCAGCCCTTCTTGAGGCCCCATTCGCCGGCCGTTCCGATGGCGCCGTAGACGCCGCGCGAGCCGCTCGAGGTCGCGCTGACGATGCAGGGGCTCGTGGGACTGAAGGTATTGGGGATCTGCACCATGAGCGTGACGCTCTGGCGGCCCGTGCCGTCGTCGGCGAAGACGATGTGCTCTTCCCCCGCCACCTTGCCTTCGGCCGTCGTCGCGGTGCCGCTCGCGTCCACGTTCGGGCCGTACAGCGTTCCGTAGCCGCCGTTGGCGGTCATGTCGACCAGGGCGCGGTAGTTGTTGTAAATGGCGAGGCGCCGAAGCTCGGCCACCGTGGGATTGGTCGCGACGGCGACGGCAGGCGCGGTCCCCGCGAGCCCGCTCTTGCCCAGCCCTGCCGTCAGCAGGTCGTCGGTGGTGCCGTCGTAAGTCTTCGATTCGATGGCGCCGCGAAGGAACGCGGGGCGGTCGTTCGATACGCCGGGCAGCTCCTGCGTACCGCTACCGTCATTGTCGCTGCACGCCGATAGGGCCGTGAGCGTGATTGCGGCCAGTGCCGCGCGAATCATGGTCGACATGGGTTTCCTCCTCCTGATGTGGGACGGAACGCCTGCAATGCGCATGCCACGTACGCGGCTTCGCCAAGTGCCTGATCCTGCGGGGGCGGCTTTGCCTGGATATTGCATCGAGTCCTGGAATCCGGACAAACGTCCGGACCTCCGGACAAAGCGGTCAAATTTTTCAATGACTGCGTTCGGGCGTCAGGATCGAGAGCTTCTGGTAGAGCGTCGCGCGCGAGATGCCGAGCAGCTCGGCGGCGAGGATCTTCTTGCCCTCGGCCGCGGCGAGCGCCGAGCGGATGGCGCTGCGCTCGGCATCGGCGACGACATCGGCGAG
The DNA here is from genome assembly GCA_035699685.1 of Burkholderiales bacterium. Taxonomy (GTDB): domain Bacteria; phylum Pseudomonadota; class Gammaproteobacteria; order Burkholderiales; family SG8-39; genus SCGC-AG-212-J23. The sequence goes on from DASSPL010000026.1 coordinate 1,858, forward strand.
CTTGAGCGTCGGGCGCTCGCCGTGGCGGGCGGTGCTGCCCACCCGCGGCAGCACCAGCGTGAATTCCTCGGCCGACAGGCGCGGGCTGTCCGAGTTGAGCGTCACCTGCTCGAGCACGTTGCGCAGCTCGCGGATGTTGCCGGGCCAGCCGTAGGCGGAGAGCACGGCGAGCGCCGTCGGCGTGATCTCGCGCTGCGGGCGGCCCGAGCGGCGCGCGATGTCCTCGAGGATGTGGTCTGTCAATGCCTCGAGGTCGCCCACGCGGTCGCGCAGTGGCGGCAGCTCGATCGGCAGCACCGAGAGGCGGTAGTAGAGGTCGGAGCGGAAGCGGCCCATGGACACCATCTGGCGCAGGTCGACGCTCGAGGCGGCGATCACGCGCACGTCCACCTTGGCGACGCGGTTCGACCCGAGGGGCTCGACTTCCTTCTCCTGCAGCACGCGCAGCAGCTTGGCCTGGGTCGCCATGGGCATGTCGCCTACCTCGTCGAGGAAGAGGGTGCCGCCGTTGGCGAGCACGAACTTGCCGTCGCGGCCGCGGCGGTCGGCGCCGGTGTAGGCCGAGGGCGAGGCGCCGAAGAACTCGGCTTCCAGCAGCGCGTCGGGGATCGCGGCGACGTTCACGCCGATGAAGGGGCCATGGGCCCGCGGGCTTGCGGAGTGGATCGCCTGGGCGAGCACTTCCTTGCCGGTGCCCGTCTCGCCCAGCAGCAGCACGGTGGTGTCCACCTGCGCGGCGCGCCGCGCCTGGCGCTTGGCCTCCATGGCCGCGGCGGAGCTGCCGATGAAATTGGAGAAGGTGTACTTGGCCCGCCGCTCCTCGGCGAGCGATTTCTGGATGTCGGCGAGCTGCGTCTCGAGCCGCTGGAACTTGGACACCAGCGGCTGCAGGTACTGCAGGCGGTCGAAGAGCATGAATCCCGCGGCGCCGATCACGCGGCCGCGCTCGTCCTTGATGGGCACGCGCATCACCACGAAGGACTCGTCGCCGAACTGCATGATGTCGAGCATGATCGGCTCGCCGGTGCGCACCACCTCGCGCATGAGGCTGTTGGGGATCACG
>DASSPL010000027.1:0-11668 GCA_035699685.1 Burkholderiales bacterium
TCACGGCGGTGAGGCCGCCGAAGCGCTTGGTCAGCTTCTCGACCTGGAGAATCGATCCCATAGGCCTACCAGGCCGCCCGGCTGGAAAAGGATGGCGACGACGATGAGCACGCCGAAGACGAGGGCATGGTGGTGCCCGACGAGCGGTGACAGCCAGAACGGCAGCAGGAACAGCAGCACCGCCCCGATCACCGCGCCCGCGTGGCGCCCCGCCCCGCCGACGATCACCATGAAGAGCAGCAGGAAGGCGTTGTCGATGCCGAAGATCGGCGGGTTCACGGTGTTGTCGACGAACGCGTAGACCATGCCGGCGATGCCGGCGAGCGCGCTGGTCAGCGTGAAGGCGATGACCTTCGTGCGCGCCACGTCGACGCCCATCGCGGCGGCCGCCTCCGGGTTGTCGCGCACTGCGCGGCAGGCGCGGCCGAACCAGGAGTGGTCGAGCCGCCACAGCAGGGCGAGCGTGCCCACCAGCAGCGTGGCGATCACCGCCGTGTACCACGGGCCGCGGATGCGCACGCCGAAGATGTCCGGCAGCCGGTAGTTGGCGATGCCGCCCGTGCCGCCGGTGACGCTGCCGCCTTCGTTCAGCACCACGATGAAGAGCTGTCCCAGCGCGAGCGTGGCCAGCGCGAGGTAGAAGCCCTCGAGCCGCGTCGACGGAATGGCCACCGCCAGGGCGAACAGGATGCAGAGCGCGATGCCGCACAGGATGGCGAGCGGCAGCGGCATGTTGACCTGGAAGAGAAAGATGACGACCGAGTAGGCGCCGATGCCGTAGAAGGCAAAGTGCGAGAACGCCACCTGGCCGCAGACCCCGAACAGGAAGTTGTAGCCCAGCGCGAGCGTCACCCACAGCATCAGCTTGCGGTAGACGTCGTTGTGGTAGTCCGAAAGGAAGAACGCCGCCGCCGACAGCACGACGATGGCGCCGATCCAGCGCGCGATGGCGATCATTCCCGGGCCGCACAGGGGGTTGGTTTTTCGTAAACCCCCTGCCGAAAAGAAAAAGCGGTCATGCGCGAGCCTTCAGCAGACCGGTCGGACGCACGAGAAGAAAAATCATCAGAAGCAGAAGCGGCACGCCCTGCGCGAATCCGGAGGGGATCGGCGCATAGCGGGCGGTGAACTGCTCGGCGAAGGCGAGGACCAGTCCGCCGACCAGCGCGCCCTCAACCCGCCCCACCCCGCCGATCACCAGCGCGGTGAAGCCCTGGATCGCCAGCGGCACGCCCATCAGGTAATGCGCGGAGATGTTGGGCGAGACGAGCAGCCCCGCCAGCCCGGCCATGCCGGCGCCCGCGGCGAAGGAGAGCGCGGTGACGCGCGACAGGTTGATGCCCATCAGCGCCGCGGCGCGGCGGTGCAGCGCCACGGCCTCGAAGCTCTTGCCGGCCACGGTGCGCTCGAAGAAGAACCAGGCGCCGAGGAAGACGAGGATCGTCGTGCCGATGATGAAGAAGCTCTGGTAGGAGCCGCCGAGCGGCCCCCATTCCAGCCGGCCGAGGCCGAACGGGAAGGGCACCGGGTGCGGGTCGGGCGGGAAGCTGACCGAGACGACCTCGCGGTACACCACCAGCATGCCGAGCAGCGCGAGGATCGGCGCGAGGATCGGCGCGCCCTTCTCGACCAGCGGGCGCACGGCGATGCGCTCGGTGGCCCATCCCAGGACCAGCATGAAGGCGAGCACGGCGGCCATGCCCACCGCATAGGGCCATTCGTACTTGCTCAGCAGCAGGAAGCCGCCGAATGCCGCCACCATCGCCCACTCGCCTACCGCGAAGTTGATGATCCCGGTCGGGCGGATCATCAGCAGGTAGGCGAGCGCGAGCAGCCCGTAAACGCAGCCGGAAGCGGCCGCGCTTACGGCGAGCTCGAGGAAATCCTGCAAAAGGGAAACCCCTTCTGCTTACTTCTGGCCGGTGTGGACCACGCGGCCCTGCTTGTCGTTCTCGTAGACCCGCACCACCATGCCGTTCGGGTCGAAGCCGGCGCGCTTGCCCTCGGGGAAGCTGTACTCCATGCCCTTCGCCCCCATGACGCCCTTGTACTTCAGCGTCTGCATCGCCTCGCGGATCTTTTCCTTGTCGGTCGAGCCGGCCTTCTTGATCGCCTCGGCGACCATCATGATGCCGTCGTAGCCGTAGCCGTGCAGGTTGAACGAATCCTTGCCGGTGGCCTTCTTGTAGGCGGCCTCGAATTCCTTCACCTCGGGCTTTTCCGGGTCGTAGGCGTCGACGAACGTGACGCCGTTGATCAGGCCCTTGGCCACGCTCATGTAGACCGGCACCGACAGGTTGTACGAGGAGTGGATCGGGAACTTGAGGCCGAACTGCCGGTAGGCGCGCAGGATGAGCACGTTCTCCGCGGTCAGCACGCCGGCCATGAACATCGCGTCGGGGTTCGCGGCGCGGATCTTCTGCATCTGCGGCTCGGCGGTCGTCGCGCCGCGCGGCACCACTTCCTCGGCGACGACCTGGATGCCGGACTTCTCCAGCCCGCCGCGGAAGAACCGCGCCAGGAGCTGGCCCAGGTCGGAGTTGTCGGTGATCAGGGCGACGCGCTTCAGGTTCTTCGAGCGCGCGTGGGCGAGCAGCGTCGCGATCTGGATCGAGCCGAGCGGCCCGGTCTGCCAGAAGTACGGGTTCGGCAGCTGCGTGGTCAGCGTGTCGCCGGAGTTCATCGGCGTCATCTGCGGCGTCTTCGCCTCCATCGTCACCGTCTGCTGCTGCTGCGTCGCCGGCGTGAGCGACATGCTCAGGATGAACACCGCGCCCTGGTCGATCAGCTTGCGCGCGAGCGCGGCGGAGATGTCGGGCCGCGACTGGTCGTCCTCGATCAGGAGCTCGATCTTCTTGCCGAGCACCCCGCCCCGGCGGTTGATCTCGTTGGCGCCGAACACCAGCCCCTCGGTGGACGGCTCCGAGTACGGCTTCGATACCCCGACGCGATCGGTGATCACGCCGATCTTGATGGTGTCCTGCGCGTGGGCGCTCCAGGCGAGCAACGCTGCGCCCAGCAAGGCAAATAGCCGCTTCATTTCCCCTCCTCAGGTTTCGATTGTCGTTATCTTAATGTACAGGCTTCAGTGCATGCACGCGCCGCCGTCGACCACCAGCGTCTGCCCGGTGATGAAGTCGCTGTCGGGCGAGGCGAAGAAGGCCATCGCGCCGACCAGATCCTCGGGTTTCTGCAGGCGCTGCAGCGCGCGGGTCGACGCCGCCGCCTGACGGTATCTGACGATCGACTCGTCCGGCTCCTCCTCCGACAGCGTGCTGCCCGGCGCGATGCAGTTGACGCAGATGTTGTCCTTGCCGAGCTCCATGGCGAGGGTGCGCGTGAAGCCGAGGATGCCGGCCTTGGAGGTGACGTAGTGGATGCGCGAGCCGGTGCCCTTGAGCGCCGTGCCGGAGCTGATGTTGACGATCTTGCCGTAGCGCTGCCTGCGCATCTGCGGGACCACCGCGCGGCAGGCGAACCAGGTGCCGCGCAGGTTGACCGCCATCATGCGGTCCCACTCCGCCGGGTCGATCTCGTCGAAGGGCGCCCGCGACATCGGCACGCTGTGGAAGATGGCGGCATTGTTGACGAGGATGTCGATGCGGCCGAACCGCTCGACGGCGCGCCGCGCCATGGCTTCGCAGTCCGATTGCTGTGAAACGTCCGTACGCACGGCGAGCCCGCCCAGTTCGGCGGCGACCCGTTCGCCGGCCGGGCCGTCGAGCTCGGCAATCACCACTTTCGCGCCCTCCTCCGCCAGGCGCTGCGCGTAGGCGCGGCCGATGCCGTGCCCGCCGCCGGTGACAATGGCGACGCGATCCTGCAGTCTGTTTCGCATCGGGGAAAGTATAGTTCGCTCTTTCCACAGGAGACGACATGGATTCGAGACCGAACAAGGAGCGCGAGAAGGACGGCCTGAAGACCCGCACCGAGGTGCTGGGCAAGGCCTGGGTGGAAAAGTCGCAGGCCAACGTCGACGACTTCAACCGCGAGTTCAACGAGCTCCTGCACACCTACTGCTGGAACGACATCTGGAACCGGCCCGGGCTGTCGCGCAAGCAGCGCTCGATCCTCAACCTCGGCATGCTGACGGCGCTCGGCAAGGAGCACGAGCTGAAGCTGCACCTGCGCGGCGCGCTCAACAACGGGCTCACCAAGGAGGAGATCAAGGAAGTGCTGATGCAGACCGCGATCTACTGCGGCGTGCCGGCGGCCGTCGTCGCCTTCCGCTGCGCGCGCGAGGTGTTCGCATCGAAAGAGTAGCCTTCATAGGCCTGGGCACGATGGGCGGGCCGATGTCCGCCCATCTGGCCGCGGCCGGACACCCCTTGCAGTCGTTCGATGCCGCGCGCAAGGGGACCTGCAAATCGATTGCACAGGCGGCGCAAGGCGCCGATGTGCTCATCACCATGCTGCCGGACGGGGACGTGGTCCGCGACGTGGTGCTGGAAGCTTTGCCGAGCCTCACGGCAGGCTCGCTCGTCATCGACATGAGCTCGGCCGACCCGGCGGGATCGCGCGCGCTCGGCCGCGCGCTCGCCGCGCACGGCATCGGCATGGTCGATGCGCCGGTCTCGGGCGCCATCGCCAAGGCGAAGGATGCCACCCTCGCCATCATGGTGGGCGGGGCGGCGAAGGACGTGGAGCGGGCGCGGCCGATACTCGCGAGGATGGGCAGCCAGATCTTCCACTGCGGGCCGCTCGGCGCGGGGCACGCGGTGAAGGCGCTGAACAATTACCTCGGCGCCGCCGGCACGCTCGCCGGCTTCGAAGTTCTGCTCGTCGCCAACGCCTTCGGCCTGGACCCGAAGGCGATGCTCGAGGCGATCAACGCGTCGACCGGGAAGAACAGCACCACCGAGCGCAAGATCCCGCAGCAGGTGCTGACCGGCGCCTTCGCTTCGGGGTTCAAGCTCGCGCTGATGGCGAAGGACGTCGGCATCGCGGCGGGGCTGGCGAAGGACCTCGGCGTGCCGGCGCCGTACCTGAAGGAGACGCTGCGCCTCTGGCGCGACGCGCAGAAAAAGCTGCCGAAGGACGCCGACCACACGGAGATCTACCGCTACCTGGAGCGAATGAAGCGCCGCCGCCGCAAATGAGCCAGGTCCAGGCCCTGGTCCTCAACATGCTCGAGCAGGGCTTCCTGTTCGCCTTCCTCGGCCTCGGCGTCCTGATCACCTTCCGCTTCTTCCGCTTCCCCGACCTCACCGCCGAGGGCAGCTACCCGCTGGGCGGCGCGGTGGCCGCCGCGCTGCTGGTGGCGGGCATGAATCCGTTCGCCGCGACGTTCGCCGCCATCATCGCCGGCGCGGCCGCGGGCGTGGCGACCGCGCTCATCCACACCAAGCTCAGGATCAACAACATCATCGCCGGCATCATCGTGATGACCGCGCTCTATACGGTGAACCTGCGCGTCATGGGCAAGGCCAATACGCCGCTCCTCAGCACGCCCACGGTTTTCGGCGACGTCGCCGGCTGGTTCCGCCTCGCCGAGACCGTGCTCACCACCATCCCGATCGCCGCGGTCATGCTGGCGATCGGCGCCCTCGCGCTCGTCTGGTTCTTCCATACCGACCTCGGCCTTGCGGTGCGAGCCACCGGCCAGAACGAGACCATGGCGCTGTCGCTCGGCGTGAACGTCGACCGGACGAAAATGGTCGGCCTCGCGCTCTCCAACGGCTTCATCGCGCTGTCGGGCGCGCTGGTGGCGCAGAACCACGGCTTCGCCGACATCGGCATGGGCATAGGCATCCTGGTCACCGGCGCCGCGGCGGTGCTGATTGGCGAGGCGATCTTCGGCGATCGCACCATCGCGGTCTGGGTGTTCGCCGCCGTCGTCGGCGTGCTGCTGTACCGCCTGCTCGTCGCGCTCGCCTTGCGCCTGGGGCTCGAGCCGATCGACCTGCGGCTCATTACCGCCGCCCTTCTTCTGCTCGCGCTCGCGATCCCGCGTTTCCGGGTGAGGATCCTGCGATGATCCTCGAGCTGCGCGGCATAACCACGCTGTTCTTCCGGGGCACCGCCAACGAGGTCCGCGCCCTGGACCGACTGGACCTCGCGGTGGCCGAGGGCGACTTCATGACGATCATCGGCTCCAACGGCGCCGGCAAGTCCACGGTGATCAAGGCCATCGCCGGCCTCGCGCCGCCCGACGAGGGCAGCGTCGTGTTCGAGGGCCGCGACATCACGCGGGCTCCGGTGCACTTGCGCGCCGGCGCCATCGGCCGCATCGCGCAGGATCCGGCGGAGAGCACCTGCGCGGTGATGACCATCGAGGAGAACCTGGCGATGGCGGCAAAGCGCGGGCAGGCGCGCGGCCTGCGACTCGCTGTTACCAATGATCTAAGAAATCAATTCCGTGCGGCGCTGACGCCCATCGGCCTGGGGCTGGAGACGCGGCTCGCGGCCCGCGTCGGCACGCTGTCCGGCGGACAGCGCCAGGCCCTCGCCCTCCTGATGGCGACGATCTCCGGCTCGCGCCTGCTGCTCCTCGACGAGCATGCGGCGAGCCTCGATCCGAAGACGGCCGAGATCGTCATGGCGCTGACCGCGCGCCTGGTGGAGGAGCGCCGGCTGACCACGCTGATGGTGACGCACAACATGCAGGACGCCATCCGCTTCGGCAACCGCCTGGTGATGATGCATGCCGGGCGGGTGATCTTCGATGCCCGCGGCGCCGAGAAGGCCGCCCTCACCGTGCCGGGGCTGGTGGCGAGGTTCCACCAGGTGGCCGAAGACAAGCTAGCATTTCACTCATGAAAACCGTTCTCGTCGCCCTGCTCTTCGCCTCGTTCGCCGCGCACGCGCAGACGCCCGGCCGCACCTACCGCATCGGCTTCGCGCAGATCGTCGACCATCCGGCGCTCAACGCCACGCGCCAGGGTTTCATCGACGGGCTCAAGGCGAGCGGCTTCGAGGTGGGCAGGAACCTGGTGTTCGACTACCAGAACGCGCAGGGCGACCCGGGCACGGCGCGCAACATCATCGAGAAGTTCATGGCCGACAAGGCGGACCTCATCGCGCCGTGCACCACGCCGGTGGTGCAGGCCGCCATCCGGCTGACCAAGGGAAGCAGGACGCCCGTCGCCTTCGGCTGCGTCACCAATCCGGTGCAGACCGGCGTGCTGCAGACCGTGGAGAAGCCGACCGGCACCAACGTCACCGGCTTCTATACCGTGCCGCCGGTGAAGCGCAACTTCGACCTCTTCCTCGCCATCAAGCCGGGCATGAAGACCGTCGGCACGATCTGGAACTCGGCCGAGACCAATTCCGAGGCGATGAACAAGCTGGCGCGCGCCGAGGCCGAGAGCCGCGGCATCCGCTGGCTGCCGGTGACAGTCACCTCGAGCGCGGAGATCCGCAACGCGGCCGAGTCGCTCGTCGGCAAGGTCGATGCGCTGGTCACGCCGCAGGACAACACCGTCGCCTCGGCCTACGAGGCGCTGATCAAGACCTTCCGCGACGCGAGGGTGCCGTGGTTCTCGCTCGACGTCCTGGCGGTCGAGCGCGGTGCGATCGCCGCCGTGGCGCAGCACCAGTACCAGAACGGCGTCGACTGGGCGCGCAAGGTCGCGGTGCCGGTGCTCCAGGGCAAGGATCCCGGCACGCTGCTCGCCGTCGAGGCCGAGGTGTTCGAGGTGCACGTCAACGTCGCCGCCGCTCGCGCCGCCGGCCTGCAGGTGCCCGACAGCGTACTGAAGCAGGCGACGAAAGTGTTCGGCCAGTAATTCAGGCCGCGTGCCGAGCGGGCGCGCGGAAGCTCGCTTCCATCTCGCGGCGCACCTTGACCGCGGTGGCGTTCCCGTCGACGGCGACATCGCTCCAGCGCAGCGGCTGTCCCGCGGCGACCGGCTTCACCATCTTCCAGCCATGCGCGAGGCCGAGGGGCAGGCAACCCTGCGCGAGCGAGTCGGCGGCAGGCATGAGCCGGCCGACCACCGTGTAGCCGCCCTCGCCATCCAGTAGTTCCCCCGGCTTGAGGTCTTTCTTCGCAGTGGCGACCGCGTCGGCACGCCATCCCGTGGGGCAGCCCGTCGCTTCGTTCCTGAGCCCGACCGAGGCGACGGAAATTCCGACTTCCAACCCGATCAGGTGCCAGCGCTTGTACAAACACGCATAGCGGCCCGACGGGTCGGTCTTGACGCCGTATTCGTTGAAGCAGCGCTGGATGTACTCGGTCTCGCCTTCGAACACCACGAACACGCCGAAGCGGATGTCGTAGGGGATCGGCGTGCCATCGGCGCGCAGCGACGAGATCACCTCGACCTGGCCCTTGTGGTGCAGGACGCCGCCCTCGCCCTTCGGACGCATCAGCGCCGGGATCTCGTCGATCGAGCCGGGTGGATAGATCAGTCCTTCCGGAGCCGGCGTCAGGCCGGTCGCATTGCACACCGCGGTAGTCTCGATGGCGGGTTTCGAGCCGTCGAGGAAGGAATTGAACATCTTCGGGTTGAGGCCGCCGATCTTCGCCTGCTCGGGCGTCAGGCCGTAGTAGCCCCATACCGTCTCCGGCGTCGACTGGCCGAAGTGCGGCAGCCACTTGTGGCCGCGGCCGGCGGCGACGACCGGGAAACCCGCGGCGCGCGCCCAGTCGACCAGGTCGCAGATCAAGGCCGGCTGGTCGCCGTAGGCGAGGCTGTAGACCACGCCGCATTCGGCCGCCTTGCGTGCCAGCAGCGGGCCGCAGAACGCGTCGGCCTCGACTGTCACCATCACCACGTGCTTGCCGTTCTCGAACGCCTTCAGGGCGTGCTCCACCGCCGCGATCGGATTGCCGGTCGCCTCGATGACGATGTCGACGTCCGGGCTGGAGACGAGCTTGCGCCAGTCGTCCGACACCGGCGTGCGCTGGATCAGCTCCGCCGGCCAGCCGACGCGCTGCAGGTTGGTCCGCGCGTTGTCGGGTGCGAGGTCGGCGATGGCGGTGAGCCGGATGCCGGGCGTCCTGGGCACCTGCGCCAGGTACATGGCGGCGAACTTGCCCGCGCCGATCAGCCCGATGCGCAGCGGGTTGTCCTTTCGCTGCTGGAGCTTGGCGTAGAGGTTCATGCCGCCTTCATCATCCCCTGCAGCTCGTCCGCCGGCGTGCCGTCTTTCCACGGCAGCGGCACGTCGTAGTGCTTGAGCAGGCAATCGTCCGGCAGGCACTGGATCGGCGTGAAGTCGCGGTGCGCGATGTAGCCGGGGCGCTTGAAGCGCCGGATGTGGTTCGACACCGCGCACAGCGACAGGTAGACGCTGACCCGGTTCCACGGCGACAGGTTCGACGTCGATGCGTGCACCAGGCAGCCGTGGAACAGGATCATCGAGCCGGCCGGCCCCTTCGGCGCGACGATGCCGCCGCGCTCGACCAGCTTGCGGATCGTGTCGTGGTTGATGACCCACAGCGGGTAGCTGGTGGTGCCGGTGTCGTGCTCGGCGTCCAGCACGCCGAGCTTGTGGCTCCCCGGGATGAACATCAGCGGCCCGTTGAACTCGTTCACCTCGTCGAGGAAGATCGCCACGTTCATGGCGCGCGCCTCGGGCATCTGGTCGTCGGCGCGCCAGGTGCCGTAGTCCTGGTGCCACTGCCAGACGTCGCCGTCGAAGGCGGCCTTGCCGTTGATCTTGAACTGGTGCATGTACACGTCTTCGCCGAAGAGCTGCCGGATCGGCTCGACCATGCGCGGATGGCGCGCCAGCTTGGCGAACGGGTAGCTGTACATGTGCGCGGCGAAGTTCGTGCGCACCACGTCGCCGGTCTTCTCGCGCACGTTCTCGGGCCGGCGCTGCGCGTAGAGCGCCGGCACCGCGTCGGTCAGGGTCCTGATTTCCGGCGGCGTGAAGAGGCTCGGGAAGAACAGATAGCCGTCGCGGTCGAACTGCTGGCGCTGCTCGGGGGTGAGTTTCATCGGACCTCCTGCATACTCGGATAGAGTATACAAAAGGAGGATGTCGCGATGACCTTTCTCGCCCCGGTACGGCAGGCGCGCTGCAGCGCGGAGGAATGGGCGCTGCGCGTCGACCTCGCCGCCTGCTATCGCCTGGTGGAGCTGTTCGGCTTCTCGGACCTGGTGTTCAACCACATCACCGCCAAGGTACCGGGCGAGGATCATCGCTACCTCATCAATGCATACGGGCTCGCGTACGAGGAGATGTGCGCCTCGAACCTGGTGAAGATCGATCTTTCGGGGCGCATCGTCGAGCCGAGCCCGCACGAGATCAACCCCGCCGGCTTCGTCATCCATAGCGCAATCCACGCGGCGCGCGAGGACGCGGCCTGCGTGCTGCATACGCACAGCCCCGCCGCCACCGCGGTGTCGTGCCTTGCCGAGGGGTTCGTGCCCATGACGCAGGGCGGCTTCCAGTTCCACGAGCGCATCGCTTACCACGACTATGAGGGCTTCGCGCTGGACGAGGACGAAAAGAAGCGCCTGGTGTCCGACCTTGGCTCGCGCAACGTGATGCTGCTGCGTAACCACGGCGTGGTCACCATCGGCCGCAGCGTGGCGGAGGCGTTCCGGCGCCAGTACTTCCTCGAGCAGGCCTGCCGCATCCAGCTGCAGGTCATGCACAGCGGCCGCGAGCTGCGCCTGCCCGCCGCCGGCGTGGCCGAGCACACGGCGCGCAACTGGGAATCGGGCGACGCCGGCATCGGCACCGCCGAGCCGCGCGAGTGGCAGGCGCTGCTGCGGCGGCTGGACCGTATCGATTCCGGGTTCCGGAGCTAGCAGTGGCGGGCGGCGCTGATTCGGTAAGGACGATCCTGTACGCGCTGGGCGCGAACCTGGCCATCGCCGTGGCGAAGACCTTCGCCGCGGTCTTCACCGGATCGAGCGCCATGCTCGCGGAGGCGATCCATTCCTATGCCGACGCCGGCAACCAGGTGCTGCTGCTGTGGGGGCTGAAGCAGGCCAAGCGGCCGCCGACGCCGGACTACCCGCTCGGCTGGGGCAAGGCGGTGTTCTTCTGGTCGTTCATCGTCGCGCTGGTGCTGTTCTCGCTCGGCGGCCTGTTCTCCATCTACGAGGGCTGGCACAAGCTCGCGCACCCCGAGCCGCTCTCGTATCCATGGGTCGCGGTCGGCGTGCTGGTGTTCGGCCTTGCGGCGGAGATGGTTTCCTTGCGCGCCTGCCTGCAGGAAGTGAACAAGGTGCGCGGCGGCCGCGGGCTGTGGCAATGGTTCCGGCACAGCCGCCAGAGCGAGCTGGTGGTGATCTTCGGCGAGGACCTCGCCGCGCTCCTTGGCCTGGCGCTCGCGCTGATCGCGGTCCTGCTGGCCATTTTCACCGGCGACCCGTTCTGGGACGGCCTGGGCTCGATGGCGATCGGCGTCGTGCTGGTCCTGGTGGCCGCGCTCATCGGCTACGAGATCAAGGGCCTGCTCATCGGCCAGAGCGCCGACCCGGCGCTCGAGGCGCGCATGCGCGAGTTCCTCGCGCGCCGCCAGGAGATCGAGAAAGTGCACAAGCTCCTCACCCTGCAGCTCGGCACCTCCCTGATGGTCTCGATCAAGGCGTGCATGCGCGCGCAGGCGTCCCGCGAGCTGGTCGCCGACATCAACCGCTGCGAGGTGGCGATGCGCGCGGAATTCCCCGAAATCCAGTGGCTCTTCTTCGAGCCCGACGTCACCGATTAATTCCGTACCCGGTACGTAATCATTTAATCACCACGTTTCGAATAAATACGT
>DASSPL010000028.1:0-4467 GCA_035699685.1 Burkholderiales bacterium
CCCGACGCCGGCGCCGGACTGCTCATGAGCCGTGGCCTCGTGGACCGCGTGATCGTCGGCGCCGACCGCATCGCCGCCAACGGCGACGTGGCGAACAAGATCGGCACCTATGCGCTCGCCGTCATGGCGAAGCGCCACAACATCCCGTTCTACGTCGCGGCGCCGCTTTCGACCTTCGACCCGCAGATTCCCGACGGCTCGCACATCCCGATCGAGGAGCGGCCGGGCGAGGAAGTGCTGGGCTACCGCAAGGTGCGCTGGGCACCGAAAGGCGTGAGCGTGAGAAACCCGGCATTCGACGTCACGCCGGCGGAGCTCATCACCGGCATCATCTGCGAGAAGGGCGTGCTGATGCACCCGGACCGCGAAGGGATCCGCAAACTCTTCGGGTAAGACTTTGTTCGCGCCGGACAAACCGGACAAGCCCATTCCATCCCGTGGCCGACAATCGGGTCATGGAATCGATCAGCCACCTCCTCCGCGAGCTCGAGCCCCTGCAGGAAGCAAGCACCCCGGAAGCCCGCGATGCGCTCCTGGCTGCCCTATGGCAGCGCAGTCATGCGGAAGTCGCAGACCTTTCCATTCAGTTCGCCGACGCCGGCATGACGAATATCGCAGCGATCTGCCGCTCGGTGGCCGCGGCCAAGGCCGAAGGCTTCATCAAGGCCGTACGGCGGGCGTTTCCAAGGGCATGCCCCGCGCGCGCCACATGAGGTAGAGCTCCAGCTCGACGAACTCCTGCGAGCCGTACGCATACGGCTCGGCGCGAACGCCGATCATGCAGTTGCGCAGCCGCCGCTGCAGCGAGCCCACGCCCTGCCATTCCAGGCGATAGAGCGGATAGCCGGTCGGATGCCCCTGCGGGATCGGATTGCCGGCGAGGCTCTTGCCCCAGTTGTCGTCGTGGCACTGCGCGCAGGCGAGGTTGAGCTGGCCCTGCCGGCGATTGAAGGTGGCGCGGCCTGCGGCGAGATGCTTCTCCTCCGCGGAAACCGAGATCGGCATGCCGCGTGACTGGCGGCCGATATAGGCCGTCAGCGCCAGGAGCTCGCGGCTCTCGTAGGCGAAAGCCGGCTGCTTCTGCCGCTCGACCCGGCAGGCATTGACCTGCTGCTCGAGGTTGCGCAGCTGGCCGCCCTTCACGGCCGGGTAGCGTGCCGCGACGCCCTTCATGTCCTGATGGCAGCTGGCGCAGCTCGACTTGAACAGCGCCTCGCCGTCCATCAGGGTGAAGAGCGCCGGGTGCGTGGCCTCGTCGTCCTGCATGGCGCGCGTCTCGCGGCTCATGAAGTCGTAGCCGGACTTGCGGCTCTCGAGCGGGATCTCGCCCGCCGCGGCGAGCAAGCTCAGGAAACCGAGAGCTGCGCCGATTCCGTGGCGGAGTAGCCGTTGTCGCCGAGCCACTTGAATTCCAGGGTGCCGCTTTCGGTCGCGACGGTGGTGAAGCTGATGAGCGGGTTCGCGGCCACCGCGGGATGCAGCTCGGCGCGGAACACCTCGACGCCGTTATAGGTGCAGACGAACTGCGTGATGATGTCGCGCGGCACGAGCTCGCCGAGCTGCGTGCGGCGAAAGCCCGTCTCCATCACGTGAGAGGCGAGCGTGCGGATCTCGATCACCTCGCCGCGGCGCGCGCTCTTCGGCATGCTGACGACCACTCGCGCCGACATCAGATCAGCCCGTCCTCTAGGCAAGCCGACAGGGTGACGACCACCGACACCGTGTCGGACCAGTAGCTGCCGTCGGAGAGCTGCGCGATGGCGATCACCTGGCCGGTGTCGGCGATGCGGGCGCGCGTGTCGACGCGCGCGCGGCCGGCGCGCGGGCCGAGATGCGCGGTCAGCACATAGGGCTGCGGGTTCTTCTCGGTGAAGAGGTGGATGGCCTTGACGTGGTCCGCCTCGGTCATCGGGCTGTCGACCGTGACGCTGATCGGCACCGTGTTGCCGTTGTCGATCAGCGGCGGGATCGAGATCGTGACCTTCCCCGCCCGCACGGCGGCGCCGCTGGTGGCCTTGCGGATCGCGGCGCGCAGCGCTGCCTGGCGCTCCGCGGTGATGTTGGGCGGAAGCTGGGCGAATGCCGGGCCGCTACCGAGGATGAGCAGGAAGGCGCGGCGCGAGATCATTTGAGCGTCAGCAGGAAGGCGACCACGTCCTCGATCTGCCCGGCGCTGAGGACCGTCTTGCCCTGGAAGCTGGGGGCGACGCGGTTACCGTCGGTCTTGTAATACGCCGGCATGATGGTCTGCGGGTTCGCGACGCGGGGATCCACGATGCGCTGGCGAATCTGCGCCTCGGTCAGCCGCGCGGCGGAGCGAAGGTCGGGCGCCAGGTTGCCCTGGAACCTTTCCTCCGGGAACGGGCCGCTGTGGCAGAGGAGGCACAGCCCCACCTGCCGGTTGGCGACGATCGCCCGGCCCCGCGCCGGATCGCCTTTGGCGCCGGTGAGCGAGGCCGGGATGCCATCGTCTCCTTGTGCCTTTCCGGTGAGCAGGAAAAGGACGAGGAGCAGTGCCCTCACACCATCTCGAGGCCGTGGTTCTTGAGCGGCACGTCGCGGTAGCGCTTGCCGGTGGCCTTGTAGAGGGCGTTCAGCACCGCCGGCGCCGCGACGCAGATCGTGGGCTCGCCGATGCCGCCCCACGTGTCGCCGCCGCCCTGCACGATGATGGTCTCCACGCGCGGCATCTGCGCGATGCGCATCGAGTCGTACTGGTGGAAGTTGGTCTCGACGATGCGGCCGTCCTTCACCGTGCACTCCTGCATGAAGAGAGCCGACAGGCCGTAGACGAACGAGCCCGCCACCTGGCGCTCGATCTGAGCCGGGTTCACCGCATAGCCGCAGTCCGTCGCCGCCACGATGCGATGCACCTTCACCTTGTTGCCGCCCGTCACCGAGATCTCGCAGGCCGCGGCGACATAGCTGTTGAAGGCCTTCATCTGCGCGACGCCGCGGAAGCGGCCCTTGGGCGCCGGCTTCGACCAGCCAATGCGCTCGGCGACGGCGTCCAGCACCTTGAGGTTCCTCGGATGGTCCTTCATGAACTGGCGGCGGAACTCGACCGGGTCCTTGCCGGCCGCTTCGGCGAGCTCGTCCATGAAGCACTCGATGAACACCGCGTTCTGGTTGATGTTCACGCCGCGCCAGAAGCCCGGCGGCACGTGCGTGTTGCGCATCGCGTGGTCGATGAGCAGGTTGGGCATGGTGTAGCCGAACGAGTGCTCGCCGGAGTCGAACACGCCCTGGAACGTCAGCGGGTCGCGGCCCTTCTGCTGCTCGACGATTGCCGGGCGCACCGCGGCGAGGATCGACTGCCCCGAGAGCCGCATGTGCAGGCCGGTGAGGTTGTTGCTCGCATCCAGCCCGCCGACCAGCTTGCACTGCATGATCGGGTGGTAGCGGCCCTGCACCATGTCTTCCTCGCGCGACCAGAGCAGCTTGATCGGCGTGCCGGGCATTTCCCTGGCGATGCGCACCGCCTGCGTGACGTAGTCCTGGAACGCGCCGCGCCGGCCGAAGCCGCCGCCGAGCGGGATCTTGTAGACCTCGCACTTGTCGGCGGGCAGGCCGGAGGCCGCCAGCACCGCGGCGAACGAGGCCTCGCCGTCCTGCGTCGGCACCCACACCTCGCAGCGGTCGTTGAACCAGCGCGCCGTGGCGTTCATCGGCTCCATGCAGACGTGGTTCTGGAACGGGTACGAGTACACCGCTTCGACTTTCTTCGTCGCCTTGGCGAGCCCCGCCTTGACGTCGCCGCTGCGGTTGCCGACGAAAGCCTGCTCGGCGTCGAGCCCCGCCTTGAGCTGCGCGGCGATGGTCTCGCTCGACACCTTGGCGTTCGGGCCCTCGTCCCACTGGATCGGCAGCGCGTCGAGCGCCGTCTTCGCCTGCCACCAGTGCTCGGCGACCACGGCTACGGCGGTGTCGCCCACCTGCACGACCTTGCGCACGCCCTTCATGTTCGCGACCTTGGCGGCGTCGAAGCTCTTCACCTTGCCGCCGAACACCGGGCACTCCTTGATCGCGGCGTTCAGCATGCCGGCGAGCTTGAGGTCGAAGCCGTAGACCTGGCGGCCGTTCACCTTGTTGGCGGTGTCGAGGCGCTTGACCGGCTTGCCGATGATCTTCCAGTCCTTCGGATCCTTGAGCGGCACGTCCTTCGGCTGCTCGAGCTTGGACGCAGCGAGCGCGACCTTGCCGAAGGTTGTCTTGCGGCCCGACGGCTTGTGCGTGATGACGCTGTTCGCGGCCACGCACTCGGAAGCGGGCACTTTCCATTCGTTGGCGGCGGCCTGCACCAGCATCATGCGCGCGGCCGCGCCACCCTTGCGCACGTACTCGTGCGAGGTGCGGATGCCGCGGCTGCCGCCGGTGGAGAAGTCGCCCCAGACGCGCTTGCGGCGCACGCTCTCGCCCGGCGTCGGGTAGTCGACGGTGACCTTCTTCCAGTCGCACTCGAGCTCC
>DASSPL010000029.1:0-2008 GCA_035699685.1 Burkholderiales bacterium
GCCCAGAGGATGGCGGCGACGCCGGCGACGCCGGCGGGAACGCCGTAGCGCTGCAGGGCGCCGACGTGGCCGCGCGCGAGGACGGTCACCGGGACGTCGGTGCGCTCCATCACGCCGCGCGCGATCGAGGGATTCAGCCAGCGCAGCCAGGCGGGATGGCGTCCGACCCCCATCACGATCTCGTCGGCGGCTTCGCGCTCGGCGACGGCGGCGATGCGCTCCGCCGGGTTGCCGAGCTCGGTGAGCGCGACGAACGAGACCTTGTTCTGGGTCAGGAGGTCGATGGCGGGGCTCAGCGCCCTGGCGCTGCGCTCGGCGCGCAGCGCGTCACGCGAGGCGCGGCTGGTGAACTGCGAGATGTGGCGGTGCATGCGCGGCTGCACGTGCAGGGCGATCGCCTGCACGTCGATGCCGGCCTTGGCGAGCGTGACGGCGTGGTGGACGGCGGCGAGCGCGGGGGACGAGCCGTCGAGGGGAATGACGATTTTCATTGCATGAGCTCCTTTGCCGGCTTGCGGTTTTTCAGCGCGGCGGCCGCCAGCACTCCGCCGATGATGACGAGATAGATGGCCGCCCTGATCCCGACCGGGCGTTCGGCAAGCCAGGCTTCGACCATGGGCTCGCCGACGATCATCTTCGCCGCCGTCCACGCGAGCACGGCGCCGCCGATGTAGAGGATCGAGGGGAAGCGCTCGATCCAGTGCAGGATCAGCGTCGAGCCCCACACCACGATCGGGATGCTGATGACCAGGCCGAGCACGACGAGCAGCACGCTGCCGTGCGCCGCGCCGGCCACGGCCAGCACGTTGTCGAGTCCCATGACGGCATCGGCGATGACGATGGTGCGCATCGCCGCCCAGAAGCTCTTCGCAGGGGCGACGTCGTGCTTGTCGGAGTCGTCGCCGGCGAGCAGGCGGTAGGCGATCCAGACGAGCAGAACGCCGCCCACCAGCATCAGCCCGGGGACCTGCAGCAGCCATAGGACCGCGACTGTCAGGCTGGCCCTTACCGCGACGGCCCCGAACGTGCCCCAGAGCACGGCGCGTCGCTGCAGCTCCTTCGGCAGGTTGCGGGCGGCGAGCGCGATGACGATGGCGTTGTCGCCAGCGAGCACGAGGTCGATGACGATGATGGCCAGCAGCGCGGATAGGAAGTCCATGCGGCGATTGTTCCGGCCGCGGGCCGCGCTGAATATTGAAGTAACGCGATGCATCCATTGCCAATCACAATGGACCATTGCCGGACGGCGCGGAATTGCCTAAGATGCGCCATCCCGATGGGGAGTAGCTCCAGCGGGGACGGTCGTCAATTCGTAGCCTGGATGCTGTACCGGGCTTCCGGCCGTCCTGCCAGACCGGCGCAAAGACCGGCTGCTAGCGAGACCTCGGTCCTGACAAGGAGCCGAGATGTCTCGCGCCAAGGTGCGACGTTACTTTCGCCACGGGCTGTTCCCGCAGCTGATCGTCTTCGAGGCCGTCGCGCGCCTGGGCAGCGTCACGCGCGCCGCCGGCGAGCTGCACCTCGCGCAGCCCACCGTGTCCATCCAGCTGAAGAAGCTCGCCGAGGCGCTCGACGTGCGCCTCTTCGAGCCCGACGGCCGCCGCCTGAAGCTCACGCCGGCGGGCGAGGCGCTGCTGCCGGTGTGCAGCGAGCTGATCGGGCTCTTCGACCGCGTCGAGGAGCGGCTGGCGCCCTTGCGGCGCATGGGAGCGGAGGTGCTGCGGCTCGCGGCCGAGCCGGAGGCGCGCGCCGTGGCGTCGCGGCTGGTCGCCGAGTTCTGCGCCCGCCATCCCGGCCTGCAGGCGAGCGTGCACATCGCCGAGCGGCCGGAACTGCTCGCACGCCTCGCGGCGGCGAAGGACGACGTCTACCTGTTCGAGCTGGAGATCGACGGGCTGCCCGCCGGGCGGCGCTGGACCGTGGCGCAGCCCAAGGGCCGCGTGCTGGCGAAGAGCGCCGCGCTCTTCGTGCGCGAGGCGCTGACCACCGAGGCCTACAATCCCGGCGA
>DASSPL010000030.1:0-28024 GCA_035699685.1 Burkholderiales bacterium
GCGAAATAAGGGGGGACTGGCATGAAGTACCGCAAGATCCTGCTGGCATACAACGGCTCCCAGGAAGGCAAGCGCGCGCTGCTCGAGTGCGCCGACCTGGCGAGCTTCCTCGGCGCCGACACGCACCTGCTCGCCGTGGCGAGCATGCCGCCGAGCTTGTTCCTCACCGAGGGCTTCGTGCCCGAGGAGCTGCTCGAAGAAGAGAAGAAGCGCACGCAGGCGGTGCTCGACGAAGGCATCCGCACGCTGCGCGAGCGCGGCTTCAACGCCACCGGGCAGCTGGCCGTCGGCGAGCCGGTCGAGGAGATCTGCCGCTTCGCCAAGACGCTCGGCGTCGATTTGATCGTGGTCGGCCACAACCAGAACACGTCGTTCGCGGCGCGCTGGTGGAAAGGCTCGGTGGGCGCGTCGCTCCTCGATTACGCGCCCTGCAGTATCTTGATCGCACTCTCGAAGGTCTAAATGCTCAAAGGCAGGCTGGAAGACGACCGGATGCTCACCGGTCGGGGGAAGTATGTTTCCGACTGGAACCTTCCCGGACAGGCGTATGGCCATTTCGTGCGCTCCGATCGCGCCCATGCCGACATCGTCGCGATCGACAAGTCCGCGGCGCTGGCTCATCCCGGTGTCCTCGCGGTGTTTACCGGCGAGGACATCAAGGACCACCTGAAATCGCTGCCCTGCGCCCTGCCGGTCAAAGGCCGCGGCGGCATGGAGCTCATCAATCCCGGACGCCCGGCGCTCGCGCAGGGACGCGTGCGCTTCACCGGCGATCCGGTCGCGCTCGTCGTCGCCGAGAGCGCGGTGGCGGCGCACGACGCGGCCGAGGTGCTGGTCATCGATTACCGCGACCGCCCGGCCGTGGTGGCGGCAAAGGATGCGCTCGAGCAGGGCGCGCCGCTCGTGCACGACGGCGTGCCCGGCAACCTGGTGATGGATTACGAATCCGGCGACGACGCCGGCTCGAAGGCGGCGTTTGCAAAGGCGGCGCGCACCATCGAGCTCGAGGTCGACATCTCGCGCGTGGTCGGCAATCCGATGGAGCCGCGGGCGTGTCTCGCGGCCTACGTCTCCGACCAATACCATCTCTATACCTGCACGCAGGGCGCGGCCATCATGCGCAACCAGATGTCGGCCGTGCTGGGCGTGCCGCCGGAGAGGATCCGCGTGATCGCCGAGGAAGTCGGCGGCGGCTTCGGCGTGCGCTTCAACATCTACCCGGAATACGCCGCGGCGCTCTTCGCCGCGAAGGAGCTCGGCCGCGCGGTGAAATGGACCGGCACGCGCAGCGAAGTGTTCCTCGCCGACGAGCAGGCGCGCGATGTGCGCGCCAAGGGCGCGCTCGCCCTCGATGCGCAGGGAAAGATCCTGGCGATGCGCTTCGACATGCTGGCCAATCTTGGCGCCTACCTCGCGCCGACCGGCCCGTTCATCAACACGGTGGGCATCGTCAACTGCCTCTCGGGCGTCTACGACGTGCCGGCGGCCTATGCGCGCATCCGCCTCGCCATGACCAACACCGCGCCGATGGCCGCGTACCGCGGCGCAGGGCGCCCGGTGATGTCCTACGCGCTCGAGCGCCTCGTCGACCACGCGGCGCGCGAGCTCGGCATGGACCCGGCGGAGTTCCGGCGGCGCAACTTCATCACCAAGTTTCCCTACAAGATCGCCGCGGGATTCGAGTACGACTCGGGAGATTTCGCCGGCGTGATGGACAAGGCGCTGAGGGCCGCGGATTGGAGCGGATTCGAAAAAAGAAGAAAGGAAGCGGCCCAGCGCGGCCGGCTGCGCGGCAGGGGAATGGCGACGTACATCGAGGCGACCGGCGCCGGCTTCGCGCCGCAGGACCAGATCGAGATGAAGTGGGGCGCCGACGGCGCCCTCACGCTGTATGCGCCGACGCATAACCACGGCCAGGGGCACGAGACCACGTTCGCGCAGCTCGTCTCGGCGCAGCTCGGCATCCCGATGGAGAGCATCCGCCTGCGCACCGCCGGCGCCGATTTCTATCTGCTGGGAAATGCCACCGGCGGCTCGCGCTCGCTGCTCGCCGTCGGCGGCGTGATCCTGCTCGGCGCGCAGGAGCTGGTGAAGAAAGGCCTCGCGGTCGCGGCCGAGATGCTCGAGGCGGCGCAGGCGGACATCGAGTTTGTGAAGGGCGAGTACCGCATCAAGGGCACCGACCGCAAGATCTCGATCGTGGACCTGGCGAAGAAGAATCCCGGCGCGCTGGATCTCGCCTACGCCAACAAGTTCGGCTCGTGCTTCCCGAACGGCTGCCACATCGCCGAGGTCGAGATCACGCCCGAGACCGGCGAGGCGCAGATCGTGTCCTATGTCGCGTGCGACGACGCCGGCAACATCATCAACCACCAGATCGTCGAGGGGCAGGTGCAGGGCGGGCTCGCGCAGGGCGCGGGCCAGGTGTTCACCGAGGCCGTGGTCTACGACGAGTCGGGGCAGCTCCTGACCGGCAGCTTCATGGACTACGCCATGCCGCGCCCCGGAGAGGTGGCCGGTTTGAAGATCCTCGAGCATCCGGTGCCCACCAAGCTCAATCCGCTCGGGGCGAAAGGCGTGGGCGAGGCGGGCGTGACGGGCTCGATGCCCACCCTGATGAACGCCGTCGTCGACGCGTTGCTACAGGCGGGCGTCAAGGATTTCGAGATGCCGGCGACGCCGCGGCGCCTATGGGAGGCCCTCCAGGCGGCGCATCGCCGCGCCGCCTAGAAACCCGCAGCATAGCGGTCATGGACCTGCGCCAGCCGATAGGAAAATTCGGGCGGCTGGCCAGGCAAGCTGCCGAGGCCTGGAGCGACGACTATGCCCCGAGCATGGGGGCGGCGCTGTCGTACTACGCGCTGTTCTCGATCGCGCCCCTCATCCTCATCGTGGTCGGCGTCGTCGGCTTCTTCTTCGGCGACGACGCCGTGCGCGGCGAGCTCTACGGCCAGATCGCCGGCATGGTCGGCCCGGAGGGCGCCAAGGCGATCGAGGCGCTGGTGGCGAATGCCAGCAAGCCCGAGAGCGGGTTGCTCGCCATGGCCACCGGCACCGTATTGCTGATCATGGGCGCCACTACCGTGTTCGGCGAGCTGCAGAACTCGCTCGACCGCATCTGGCGGGCGCCGGAGCGCGAGGCGAGCTCCGGCTGGTGGAGCCTCATCCACACGCGCCTTCTGTCGTTCGGCATGATCCTGGCGATCGCGTTCCTGCTGATGGTTTCGCTGGTGCTGAGCGCCGTGGTGTCCGCGATCGGCGAGGGGTGGGGACTGCATGCGATCGAGATCGTGCTGAGCTTCGCGCTCACCACGCTGCTCTTCGCCATGATCTACAAGATCATCCCGCGCGTGCGCATCGCCTGGCGCGATGTCTGGGTGGGCGCGGCGGTCACCGCGGCGCTGTTCGCCGTCGGCAAGTTCGCCATCGGGCTGTACCTCGGAAAATCCAGCGTCGGCTCCGTGTTCGGCGCGGCCGGGTCGCTGGTGGTGGTCATGGTGTGGGTGTACTACTCGGCGCAGATCTTCCTGCTCGGCGCCGAGTTCACCCGGTTCTATGCCGAGGAACACGGTTCGCGCGCCGGGCGGACGCAGCGCCTGACGGCGCCGATCCGCGTGCAGGCTGCCGCCAACTCGCCGATGCCGGAGCCTGGCCGGCCGCGCGGCGCGTGGGCAAAGCTGGGCGCGGCCCTTGCTCTCGGAGTAGGTGCGAGCATCGGCTTGAATATATTGAAGCGCCGGTAAACAATTGACCCCGTCATGAGACAGGACGAAGAGCAGCCGCCGCGCAAGCCCTCCAGCTGGAGCGCGGCCATCGCCCAACTGCCCGGCTTCCCCGAGGAGGCGAAGCCGAAGCTGCCACCCATCGCCGACGGGAAGGCGCGCGCCGTCTCGTCCGGCATGTCCGAGGAAGACGACCCGAAATTCGGCGACGCCAATCGCTAGGTTGGCTTCCCAGCGCATCCTCACCACGCATGTCGGCAGCCTGATCCGGCCGCCGGAGCTGCTGCCGTTCATCCGCGCGCGGCAGAAGCGCGAGCCCTACGACGAGGCCGCGTACCAGCGCTGCCTCGCTGACTCGGTGAAGGAGGTGGTGCGCCGCCAGGCCGAGGTGGGCATCGACATCCCGAGCGACGGGGAGTTCGGCAAGGCCATCAGCTGGTCGCAATACGCGCTCGAGCGCCTGTCGGGGTTCGAGCGTCGCCCGGCGCCGCCGGGCGGCAATCCTTTCGCGCGCGGCGCGGACCGGGCGCGCTTCGCCGAGTTCTACGCCGAGCTGGATGCGGCCGACGGGCCGCCGGCCACGGCCGGCGCCACGGGGGTGCTCGCGGTATGCGTCGCGCCGATCGAGTACACCGGGCACGAAGAGCTCGCGCGCGACATCCGCAACTTCAAGGCGGCGCTCGCTGCCGCCGGGCGCGAGCAGGGCTTCCTGCCGGTGGCGGCGCCTTCCAGCGTGATTCCCGACCGCCGCAACGAGTACTACAAGTCCGACGAGGAATGCCAGCGCGCCATCGCGCGGGCGATGCGCGCCGAATACAAGGCGATCGTCGACGCCGGGCTCTACGTGCAGCTGGATGATGCGCGCTTCGCGGTGACGTACGACCGCATGGTGCCGCCGGCAAGCTTCGCCGAGTACCGCCGCTGGGTCGGGACACAGGTGGACATCATCAACGAGGCGCTCGACGGCATCCCCGCCGACCGTGTGCGCTACCACGTCTGCTGGGGCAGCTGGCCCGGGCCGCATACGACAGATGTGCCGCTGAAGGACGTGGTCGACCTCATCCTGAAAGTGAACGCCGGCGCCTATCTCATCGAAGGCGCGAACCCGCGCCACGAGCACGAGTGGCGCGTGTGGGAGAAGGTGCGCCTGCCGAACGGCAAGGTGCTGGTGCCGGGCGTGATCAGCCACGCGACCAACATCGTCGAGCACCCGGAGCTCGTCGCCGAGCGCCTGGCGCGCATCGGCAGGCTCATCGGCCCGCGCAACCTGATGGCCGGCACCGACTGCGGCTTCGCGCAGGGGCCGTTCCACCGCCGCGTCCACCCTTCGGTCATGTGGGCGAAGCTGGAGGCCATGGTGGCGGGCGCGCGGCTTGCGAGCGAGCAGCTTTTCTGACGGAGGCAGCCCATGTCCGACCACGTCTACAAGTCGATCGAGCTCACCGGTTCCTCGCCCAAGGGGATCCAGGAGGCGATCAGCAACGCCGTCGCCAAGGCCTCGAAGACGCTGCACAACCTGCGCTGGTTCCAGGTCGTCGACACGCGCGGCGAGATCGAGGGCGGAAAGGTGGCCCACTGGCAGGTGACCGTGAAGGTGGGTTTCACCCTCGACTGAAATGGTCATACCGGCTCATGCCGGGGGACGCGGCGCCCGTAACGGCCGAGCGGGTTCACCTGCGTTAATGGCGCATGCTGAGTTGGGCGCTCAAATTCTTCATGGCCGCGGCGCTGGTGCTGGTCGTCGCCGTTAGCGACATCGCCGCGGAAGCGGCCGTGGTGGCCAAGATCGTCGTCGCGATCCTGCTTGCCCTCTCCAGCGTGTCCCTGGTCGCCGGCCTGCGCCGCGCCCGGGACCGATAAGAACCCCTCCTACCGCGGCGTCGCGCCGCAGTTCACCAGGTCCTGGTCCGACATCACCGGCTTGATCACGCACGGCCCGTTCACGCGTAGCGGCGGCAGGCGCGGCTCGGCCGACCGGGCCGCCTGCACCGGGGGCGGCTTGGGGGCGGCAGGCGGGGCGGGCTTGGCCACGCGGGGCTCTCTCGGCTCTACGACCTGAGGTGCCGGCTTCGGCGCTTCGACGACGACGGGCTCGGGCTTCGGCGGTTCAACGGGTGCTGCCACCGGGGCCGGCGGCTCAGGCGCTTTCTCCGGCGCAGCCGGCTGGGGAACCGGCGTTGCCACGGCCACCGGACCGCCGGGCTGGCCGACGAACGAAATGGCGTCGCGCTGCAGGTCGTACTGCACGATGAGCGTGGTATCGCCCGACTCGATCGCGTAGAGGGGTTTGCCGGGCTGCTGCCCGGCGCCGGACTTCGCCACCTCGTCCGGTGTAGGTGCGCGGGCGGTGGGCGGCGTGCCGCGCGCGGCGGTGACGATCGCCTCGTATACCGCGCGCGTATCGGCCGTGGCCGGGACACCCAGGCGCTGGCGCGCATCCGGCGTGATCGTGGCGTCCTCCGCGATCACCATCGGCGCGGCGCCGGTCATGAACGCGCTGACGATGTAGGAGCGCGCCTGCTGCTCGGTGGTCTTGCCGGGCGGCGTTTGCGCGAAAGCCATCGTCGAGACGAGCGCGACGGCGAAAAGAAGGACTTTCACGAGCTACACGATAACGCAGAACAGCCGGCCTTGTGACGCGCCCATTCCGGACGCCGGGCCGCGAGATCGTCGTGCTCCGGCTGCTCGTCGTAAGGGTGCTGCAAGACCCGCATCAGGCGCTCGAGCACGCTCACGTCGCCGCCTTCGAGCGCATCGATCGCCTGCTGTGCCAGATAATTCCTGAAGACGTATTTCGGGTTCGCCGCCCGCATGCGCTCGACGTCCCGGGGTTGAGCGACGTAGCGGCGCAGCCACTGCGCCAGGCGCGGCCGCGGCTCCTCCGCATAGAACGCCGGCCGCAGCGGCGCGAGCAACGCGTCGTCGCTGCCCTCGAGCGGCACGTCGGCGAGGCGGCGGAAGAAGAGCGTGAAATCCGTCTCGCTCTCGGCCAGGGCTTCCAGGAGCTCGCTCGCCAGCTCTTCGTCCGGCGACGAGAGGCCCAGCTTTGCGGCCAGCGCCTTGCGCCAGCCGTCGTTGAACGTGTCGGCGAAGAGGTTCAGCCCTTCCTCGAGCTGCGCGCGCTCGACGATCGGCAGCAGCGCCTCGGCGAGCCGCGCGAGGTTCCACTGCGCGATACCCGGCTGGTTGCCGTAGCAGTAGCGCCGGCCCTGCGCGTCGGTGGTGTTCGGCGTCCACATCGGGTCGTAGCCCTCGAGCCAGCCGTACGGCCCGTAGTCGATGGTGAGCCCGAGCGCCGACATGTTGTCGGTGTTCATCACGCCGTGCACGAACCCCAGGCGCATCCAGTCGACCATCAGCAGCGCGGTACGCCGGCAAAGCTCGCGGTACCACTCCGCGATCGAGAGGCCGGGGAAATGCTCGCGCACCAGGTAGCCGGCGAGCCTCCTCAGCACATCGATCTCGTTGTTCGCGGCGAGGATCTGGAAGTTGCCGAAGCGCACGAAGGAGGGCGCCACGCGGCACACCACCGCGCCCGGCTCGGGGCGCGGATTGCCGTCGTAGAACATGTCGCGGATCACCGCCTCGCCGGTGCCGGCGAGCGAAAGCGCGCGCGTGGTCGGCACGCCGAGGTGGAACATCGCCTCGCTGCACATGAATTCGCGCAGCGACGAGCGGAGCACCGCGCGGCCGTCGGCGGTGCGCGAGTAGGGCGTCTTGCCCGCGCCCTTGAGCTGCAGCTCCTGCCGCGAGCCGTCGGTCGCGATCAGCTCGCCGAGCGTGATGGCGCGGCCGTCGCCGAGCTGTCCCGCCCAGTGGCCGAACTGGTGGCCGCCGTAGCGCGCGGCATAGGGCTGCATGCCGGGCAGCACGCGATTTCCGGCGAGCGCCTCGACCGCCTCGGCGCCCGGCCTTGCGAGGCCCAGGAGCTGCGCCAGCGGCTCCGACCACGCCAGCAGGCGCGGCGCGGCGACCGCGGTCGGCTCCACGCGCGTATAGCAGGCGCCGGCCACCTGGCGCGGCACATTGACCGCCACCGGATCGCCGGGCAGGTCGCGCACGAAGGTGTTCTCGAAAGCCGCCTGCGCCAGATCTGACGGCGCGGCCTTTCGCTTTAGTGCGGCGGAAACGCTCATCCTCCGATTATCGCCTGCAGGATCCAGGCCGGAGGCGAGGCGGGGCGGGCTACAGAACGGTCTGGAGGCGCTCGCTGAGCTCGACCATGCGCTCGTCGGGCGGCAGCTCGACGCCGGCGATCCAGCGGTAGACCTGGCTCGGCTCCTCCTCCAGCAGCAGGGCGACGGCGAGCATCGTCCCCATGGAGCGGGAGGCCTGGACCAGCAGATAAGGGAAGCTCGTCTCCATCTATGCCGACTCTAACGAGGCATACATCCCTGTATCGCAAAAAATCCTTCAGGGCGCCGCGGACCTGGTGCGCTAGCGCACACGCCGGCGCGGGATGGGGACAGCAGGAGTTGGTGGAGGCGGCGGGAATCGAACCCGCGTCCGCAAGTCCTACGCAGTCGGGACTACATGCTTAGCCTGGTCATTTAATGCCTTCGCCTTGCGCCCGCCAACCGGCAGGCTGACGCGCGGCTAGCCGCTTCGACGGATCCCCCGGGCCAAGCGGCCAAGCCCGGGAGAGAGGCTGATGTGAATGACGCTGCACCGGTGAAACCAGCTCGGCTTGCGCCTTGCCTATCCGGCCTAGCCCATCAGCAAGCTAGTGCAGCGTCCAGCAGGTTTTAGGCTGCTAGAGCGAAACGCTCGTCGTTGGCGTTTGTGTGTTTCCAGAATGGATTTACGAGGTGTTCTGGTCCTCGGCATGCCCCGCTCTGTTTCGCGACCCACGTCGAAACCAGGTCGCCCCCGGAATCGTGTGTCGTGCAACCGCATTGTCTCATATGGGGGCGGCGGAGCGGCGTTCAAGCCATGGGAAACTCGGGGCATGGACGAGATCACGCATCAGCGAAATGGGCAGCGCGGCGCGTTCGTCATCGTGCGCGGCGGCCAGACGCTCGCGCAGATGACCTACAGCATGGGCGCCGGCATCGCCATCGTCGACCACACGGAGGTCGACGGGGCGTTGCGCGGCACGGGCGCGGGAGCGAGGCTGGTCAAGGCTGCGGTGGAATGGGCGAGAACCGAGAAGGTGCAGATCCTGCCGCTGTGCCCCTTCGCGAAGTCGGTCTTCGACAAGACGCCGGACTTCGGCGACGTGCTCAAGAAATAGCGACCGGCTGGGCCTTCGGCAGCGTCGCGGCGAATGAGGGCCGCTCGCCAAGGCTCCTTTGCAGCTGGACCAGCCCCTTGCGGCCGCGCCATTCGAGCTCTGGATAGCGCAGGTCGAGGTAGCCGAGCGCGCAGCCGGTGGCGATCTCGGCGAGCCCGAAGCCGTGGGGCGAGAAGCTGTCCTTGCCTGCCAGCAGGCGCTCGAGCTCGTCCAGCGCATTCGGGAGCTTCATCGCCTGGCGCGCGATCCACTCGGCGCTCTGCTTCTCCGCCGGGCGCGAGCGCTCGGTGACGATCAGCACGATGGCGTCACAGATGCCGTCGGCGAGAGCCTCGACCTGCCTGTGAAGCACGCGCTCGGCGGGATCCATGGGAATCAGGCGAGGATCGCAAAGCGTGTCCAGATATTCGACGATCACGCTCGAATCATGGACGGTGCGGCCGTCGTCCAGAAAGAGCACCGGCACCTTGCCCAGCGGATTGGCGACGATGGCTTGCTGCCACGGGTTCTCCACCACGATTTCGTGGGGGAGGCGCTTCTCCAGCAGAGCGATGCGCGCCTTGCGCGCGAACGGGCTCGGCGTGGCGATCAGCAGTTTCACCAGCCCTTGAGGACCAGCTTGCCGATCATCGTGCCGGACTCGAGCTTCTCGTGCGCCTTGCGCAGGTTGGCGGCATTGATCGGCGAGAGGGTCTCCTTCAGCGTGCCGCGCAGCTTGCCCGCGTCGAGCCAGTCGCCGACCTGGTTGAGCAGGCGGTGCTGCTCGATCATGTCGGGGGTCTTGAAGCGCGGCCGTGTGAACATGAGCTCCCAGCAGACGGTGGCGCTCTTCGAGCGCACCACGTCCATGGAGAGCGGCTTGCTGTTCGCGACGATGGCGACCACCGCGCCCTGCGGCGCGACCAGCTCGGACATGGCGGGCCAGTAAGCGTCGAGGTCGCCGCTGAAGTTGGCGACGTACTCCACGGGTTGCCCGACCTGGGAGACCAGGTCGCCCCGGTGGCTGACCACCTGGTCGGCGCCGAGCTCCTTGCACCAGGCGACCGTCTCCGGGCGCGACGCGGTGGCGATCACCTTGAGCCCGGCGAGCTTGGCGAGCTGGATGGCGATCGAGCCGACGCCGCCGGCGCCGCCGATGATCAGCACCGTGCCGCCGGCGCGCACCTTCATTCGGTCGTGAAAGCTTTCCCACGCGGTGATGGCCGTCAGCGGGATCGCGGCGGCCTGCGCGAAGTCGAGCTTCTTCGGCTTGCGGCCGACGATGCGCTCGTCCACCAGGTGGTACTCGCTGTTGCAGCCCGCGCGCGTGACGTCGCCGGCGTAATAGACCGCATCACCCTCCCGAAACAGGGAGACTTCCTTGCCGACGCCGGCCACCGTGCCCGCGGCATCCCAGCCGAGCACGCGCGGCTTCTCGCTGCCCATCTTGCGCTGCTTGGTGTCGACGGGATTCACCGAAACCGCCTCGACCTTGACCAGCAGGTCGCGGCCCGCAGGGGCCGGTTGCGGCAGCTCGATGTCGGTGAGCGAAGCGGGGTCCTTGCCGGTATGGGCGACGGCTTTCATAGGTGCTCCAGGAGTTCGGAAGGATGCGAGATGACGGCGTCGGCGTTCCACGCCGGCGGCCCGGGATTTTCGGCACCGTGGTACCCGTAGTCGACCGCGACGCAGCGCATGCCGGCCGCGCGGCCGGCCTGGATGTCGCGCAGGTCGTCGCCGACATAGGTGCACGCGGCGGGCGCCAGCCCGAGCTTCTCCGCCGCGAGCAGCAGCGGCGCGGGATGCGGCTTCAGGTGCGGGGTGGAGTCGCCGCCGACGACGCAGGCGGGCCGCAGCCCGAGCGCCGGCACCAGGCGCTCGGTGAAGCGCATGGCCTTGTTCGTGACGATGCCCCAGGCGATCGAGCGGCGCGCAAGCTCGTCGAGGATCTCCGGCATCCCGGAAAAGAGCCGGGTGTGCACGCAAATCGCCTCGGCGTAGTAACTCAGGAACTCCTCGCGCATCCCGGCGTAGCTGCGGTCCTCCGGGGTCATGCCGAAACCGATGCGCAGGCAGCCGCGCGCGCCCATGGATACGTACGGGCGCACGGCATCGTCGGTCAGCGGATCGAGGCCGCGCTTCGTGCGCATGCGGTTCACGGCCGCGGCCAGATCCCCCGCGCTGTCGGCGAGCGTGCCGTCGAAATCGAACAGGACTGCCCTGCTACTCACGCACGCAGCGCAGCAGGTAGTTGACGTCGCAGTCGTTCCCGAGCCGGTAGCGCTGCGTGATCGGGTTGTAGCTCATGCCGGCGAGCTCGGCGGCGCGCAGGCCGGCGGCGCGCGCCCAGCGCGAGAGCTCCGAGGGCTTGATGAAGCGCAGGTAGTCGTGGGTGCCGCGCGGCAGGAGGCGCAGCACGTACTCCGCGCCGATCACCGCGAAGAGATACGACTTCGGGTTGCGGTTGAGGGTGGAGAAGAACACCTGGCCACCCGGCCGCGCCAGCCGCGCGCACGCGGCGACGGCGCTGCCGGGGTCCGGCACGTGCTCCAGCATCTCCAGGCAGGTGACCACGTCGAACTCGCCGGCGTGGCGCTCGGCGAACTGCTCGGCGCTCGCTTCCTCGTAGACCACGTCGGCCTTGCTCTGTAGCAGGTGAAGCTGCGCCACGCGCAGCGACTTGCCGGCGAGGTCGATGCCCGTGACGCGCGCACCGCGCTGCGCCATCGCCTCGGCCAGGATGCCGCCGCCGCAGCCGACGTCGAGCACCTTCTTGCCGGCGAGCCCGGCGCGGCTGTCGATCCATTCGAGGCGCAGCGGATTGATCTCGTGCAGCGGCCGGAACTCGCCCTGCGGATCCCACCAGCGCGAAGCGAGCTGGCTGAATTTCTCCAGTTCCGCGGGATCGACGTTCATCGAATCATTCTCCCAAAAAAGAAGCCCCGCCGAAGCGGGGCCTCTCTGCACCCTGAAACGACGGGTTTACTGGCTGGTGCTGGAGCCGCCGGTCGAGCCGCCCGTGGAGCCGCTCGAGCCGCTGGTACCGCTGCCGCTGCCCGTGCCCATGCCCGTGCCGGTGGCGCCGGTGGACGAAGGCGACCCGGTGGTGCCCGCGGTGCTCTCGCGGCTGCCGAGGAGCTCGGCATCGACGCGCCGGTCAGGCTGCAGGCAGGAGATCAGCTTCTGGTTCTTGTTGCTGTCCTTGCCGAGCTTCGCGCACTCCGTGCCGGTGATCGGCTGCGATTCCCCGCGGCCTTCCACCTGCAGTCGGCTGCTGTCGACGCCCTTCTTCGAGAGATAGTCGGCGACCGCCTGCGCGCGCTTCTCGGACAGTTCCTTGTTGTAGTTCTCGGAGCCGATGCGATCGGCGTGGCCGATGAGGACGACCTTCTCTACGTTCGCGCCCTGCGCGCTCTTCGCGAGATCATCGAGCTTCTGCTCGCCGGCGGGCGTGAGCTCGGCCTTGTTGAAGCCGAACAGCACGTCGGTGGAGAGCGAGACCTTCTCGATCACGACCGGCGCCGGGGCGGGCGCGGGTGCCTGGGCGAGCGGCTGGGGCTGAGGCGCCGGCTCGAGCTTCGGCTCGGGGGCGGGCGCAGGCGCGGCCGCTACGGGCGCGGGCACGATGGTCGCGGTGGGCACCGCGTCGCACGGCGCGGCCGCCTTGTCGGGCGTCCAGTCCGAGCCCATGCGCCAGCACAGGCCGAACGGGTTGGTCGCCACGACGCCGGCGCCGGAGCCGACGTAGCCGCGCGCAGGCGGCGGGTTCGACGGCACGCCGGTCCTGCCAGCGGCATCCGCCGCGGCGGCCGTGCGCCGCTCGGGCGCCGCGCTGGTGCCCATACCCGAGCGGTCTGCCTGGGCGAGCTGCTGATTGCGCGGCGCGATGGCCGTCGCGGGTGCGGCGGTCTGCCCGGCCGCGGCGGGAGGACACGGGGAACCCGCGCCGGCCGACATGCCGGGACGCCAGCAATCGCCGAATCCGTTGGTCACCGCGGTGCCGCTCGCCCCGCTGGTGACGTAGCTCTGTGCCGCGGCGGTGCCGGCGAACGCCGCTATGAGCACTGCCAAGATGCGCTTCTCCATCCTCGTCTCCTTGTGGAAAACGTTGCAAAAACTGCCTAGCCAACCGGATCAGGCCGGCGTGGTCCACAAGGAGGAGCAATCGACGTGCCGCAGAAACGACAAACCCCGCCGCAGCGGGGTTTGTCGGGTGAGACGGACTATTGACGCTAGGGCTAGTTCTTGCGCGTTCCGATGACTTCGATCTCGACGCGGCGGTTCTTGGCGCGGCCCTCGCGCGTCTTGTTGTCGGCGACCGGCTGCTTCTCGCCCTTGCCTTCGGTGTAGATGCGGTTCGGCTCGATGCCCTTCGACACCATGTACGCCTTCACCGACTCGGCGCGGCGCACGGAGAGCTTCTGGTTGTAGGCGTCGCTGCCGATCGAGTCGGCGTGGCCGATGCCGATCACCACCTCGAGGTTGATGCCGCGGATCTTGTTCGCGAGATCGTCGAGCTTCGACTTGCCCTCGGGCTTGACCACCGACTTGTCGAAGTCGAACAGCACGTCGGCGGCGAAGGTGACCTTCTCGGCCACCGGCTTCGGCTTCGCCTCGGGCTTGGCTTCGGGCTTCGGCGCCGGCTTCACTTCCTGCGTCGGCGCGGGAGCGGGTTTGGGTGCGGGAGCAGGCGCGGGTGCGGGCGCAGGCGCGGGCGCCGGCTTGGGCGTCTCCTGGGTAGCGCAACCCGCGGCGAAGGCCACCGCGACGAGAAGAAGCCAAGCGTTCTTGATCATTGTTACTCCCCCGTTCTTATATAAAAACCGATTTGTTTCAATGCCCTGCGAGACCGCCGAGGGAATTCTGCCATAACTGCAAGCGCTTTTCCAAGGGAGAGAAGGCGTCGTTCAGCAATTTTCCCTCTGCGAGTTGCATTTCCCCCGCTACCCAGACGTGGGAAACATGCTCGCGGCCGGCGGCATAGACCAGGTGAGAGACCACGTCGTAGCACGGCGCAAGCTCGGGGCCGCGCAGCGCCACGGCGGTCAGGTCGGCCGCCTTGCCCTCGACGATCGACCCCGTCAGCTCGCCCAGGCCGAGCGCCCGGGCGCCGCCCAGGGTGGCCGCGCGCAGGGCGGCGTGGGCCGGCATCGCCTGGGCGTCGCCGGCGACCGCTTTGGCGAGCAGCGCGGCGGTGCGCATCTCCTGGAACATGTCGAGCCGGTTGTTGCTCGCCGCCCCGTCGGTGCCTAGCGCGACGTTGACGCCGGCCTCCAGCAGCCGCGCCACCGGCGCGAAGCCGCTCGCCAGCTTGAGGTTGGAGGAGGGGCAATGCGCCATCGAGCAGCCGTGCCGCGCAAGGATGGCGATTTCCTCCGGCGTGAGGTGCACCGCGTGCACCGCGATCAGGTTCGGCACCACGAGGCCCAGGCGCCGCAGGCGCTCGAGCGGGCGCGCGCCGAACTCGGCGAGCGAGCGTTCGATCTCGTGCGCGGTTTCGTGCAAATGGCAGTGCACCGGAAGATCGAGCTCGGCCGCGAGCGTGGCGACCTGCCGGAACGTCGCATCGGACACGGTGTAGGGCGCATGCGGCGCGAGGCAGAAGCTGGCGAGGGGCTCATCGCCGTACCGGTCGCGCAGCTCCAGCCCCTTGCGCAGGTAGTCGGCCGGATCGGATGCGTAGGCCGTGGGGAACTCGATGACGATGATGCCGTGCATCGAGCGCATGCGCGCGGATAGCGCGGCCTCGAGCGCGGCGTCCGGGAAGAAATACATGTCGTTGAAGCAGGTGATGCCGCCGCGCAGCATCTCGGCGCAGGCGGCGAGCGTGCCGTCGCGCACGAAATCGGCCGACACGTGCCGGGTCTCGGCCGGCCAGATGTGCTCCTCGAGCCAGCGCATGAGCGGCAGGTCGTCGGCGAGGCCGCGCATGAGCGTCATCGCGGCGTGGGTATGCGTATTGACGAGCCCGGGGATCAGGGCGTGCTCGGCCAGCTCGATGCGCTCGTAGCCCGGGAAACGCCCGGCCGCTTGCGCGGCCGGCAGGACTGCCTCGATCTTGCCGTCGCGCACCGCGACGGCGTGCTGCGTGAGGACCGCGCTGGCCGGCTCGACCGGCACGAGCCAGCGCGGCAGGACGATGAAGCCTTTTTCTATCTCGGCGTGCCTTGTATCTCGACCACGACGCGCCGGTTCGGCGCGAGGCACTCGATCAGCGCCTTGCGGTCCTTTTGGTCAGGGCAGGACTTCTCGGGCAGGGTCTTGCCGAAGCCGAGCGTCTCGACCTTCGACGTGTCCACGCCCTTGGATACGAGATAGGCGCGCACCGCTTCGGCGCGGCGCTCCGACAGGCGCTGGTTGTACTGCGGCGAGCCGAGGCGGTCGGCATGGCCGTTGACGACGATGTAGCGGATCTGGCCGATGTCCCGCAGCTTGGCGATCACCTCGTTGTCCAGCTTCTTCTTGGCCTCGCCGGTGAGCGTGGCCTTGTTGAACTCGAAGAGCTCGGTCGACGCCAGGTTCACCACCGCCGGCTTCTTCGGCGCGGGCGCGGGCGTCGGCGCCGGCTTCGCCACCGGCTTGGCCGGCTCGACCTGCACCTGAGGCTGCGGCGTCGGCGCCGGCGCGGGCTTGGCCGCCGGTGCGGGCGCCGGCGCCGGGGCCGGCTTGGGCGTTTCCTGCGTTGCGCATGCGCCCAGGGCGAGCGCGATGGAAGCGGTGACTGCGAGCGTGCAGTTTTTCATTTTCTCCCCCTCGTTTTTCTCAATCCCTATCGGCGCCATTTAAGCACAGCGCGCCGCCGCCCGACAAGGCGATTTACGAGGAAAAACCGTCGCTTGCGGGTGTAAAATTCGAGCCTCTCCGCATGGAATCCTTCGCCAAAGAAACCCTCCCGATTTCACTCGAGGAGGAGATGCGGCGCTCGTACCTCGATTACGCCATGAGCGTGATCGTGGGGCGCGCGCTCCCCGACGTCCGAGACGGCCTGAAGCCGGTGCACCGGCGGGTGCTGTTCGCGATGAACGAGGTCAACAACGTCTGGAACCGCCCTTACGTGAAGTGCGCGCGCATCGTCGGTGACGTGCTGGGCAAGTACCACCCGCACGGCGACGCGGCCACTTACGAGGCGCTGGTGCGCATGGCGCAGGACTTCTCCATGCGCTACCCGCTGATCGACGGCCAGGGCAACTTCGGCTCGGTCGACGGCGACTCGGCGGCGGCCTATCGCTACACCGAGTGCCGCCTGGAGAAGCTCGCCTCGGAGCTGCTCGCCGACATCGACAGCGAGACCGTCGACTTCGTGCCGAACTACGACGGCAAGGAGCGCGAGCCGGCCGTGCTGCCCTCCCGCGTGCCGAACCTGCTGGTCAACGGCTCCTCCGGCATCGCGGTCGGCATGGCGACCAACATTCCGCCGCACAACCTGGGCGAAACCGTCGACGCCGCGCTGCATGTGCTCGAGAACGCGCACTGCGCGATCGAGGACCTGATCAAGCTGATGCCGGCGCCGGACTTTCCCACCGCCGGCATCATCTACGGCATCAGCGGCGTGCACGAGGGCTACCGCACCGGCCGCGGCCGCGTCGTCATGCGCGCGCGCACGCACTTCGAGGAGATCGGCAAGGACAAGCAGGCGATCATCGTCGACGAGCTGCCCTACCAGGTGAACAAGCGGGTGCTGCTCGAGAAGATCGCCGAGCTGGTGAACGACAAGCGCATCGAGGGCGTCTCCGACATCCGCGACGAGTCCGACAAGTCCGGCATGCGCGCCGTCATCGAGCTCAAGCGCGGCGAGATCCCCGAGGTCGTCCTCAACAACCTGTACAAGATGACGCAGCTGCAGGACGCCTTCCACATGAACATGGTGGCGCTGGTCGACGGGCAGCCGCGGCTGCTCAACCTGAAGGAGCTGATCGAGGCGTTCATCTCGCACCGGCGCGAGGTGGTGACGCGGCGCACGGTGTTCGAGCTGCGCAAGGCGCGCGAGCGCGGCCACATCCTCGAAGGCCTCGCCGTCGCGCTGTCCAACGTCGACGCCGTGATCGAGCTGATCAAGAAGGCGCCGTCGCCGGCCGATGCGAAGCGCGAGCTGATGGCGCGCGCCTGGGGCTCGGACCTCGTGCGCTCGCTGATCGGCACCCGGCCGGTGGCGCAGTTCCGCCCCGAAGGCCTCGCCGAGGAGTTCGGCCTCAAGGCCGATGGCTACCGCCTGAGCGAGGCGCAGGCGCAGGCGATCCTCGAGCTGCGGCTGCAGCGCCTCACCGGCCTCGAGCAGGACAAGATCCGCGACGAGTACAAGGAGGTCATGGCGCTGATCGCGGACCTGATCGACATCCTGGCCAAGCCGGCGCGCATCACCCGGATCATCGGCGACGAGCTGAGGAAGCTGAAGGAGGAGTTCGGCGACCCGCGCAAGAGCGAGATCGTCACGGTCGCCGAGGACATCTCGATCGAGGACCTGATCGCGCCGCAGGACATGGTGGTCACGTTCTCGCACGGCGGCTACGTCAAGTCGCAGCCGCTGACCGAATACAAGGCGCAGCGCCGCGGCGGCCGCGGCCGCATGGCGACGACGATGAAGGAGGACGACTTCATCGAGAGGCTGTTCGTGGCGCACTCGCACGACTACCTGCTGTGCTTCTCCAACCGCGGCAAGCTCTACTGGCTCAAGGTGTTCGAGGTGCCGGCGGGCAGCCGCACCAGCCGCGGCAAGCCGATCGTCAACATGTTCCCGCTCGAGCAGGGCGAGAAGATCACGGCGGTGGTGCCGGTCAAGGAGTTCCACCACGACCACTACGTGTTCATGGCCACCGCGAGCGGCACGGTGAAGAAGACGCCGCTCGACGAGTTCTCGCGCCCGCGCCCGAGCGGCATCATCGCCGTCGGCCTCGACGAGGGCGACTACCTGGTCGGCGCCGCGCTCACCGACGGCAAGTACGACGTGATGCTGTTCTCCTCGGAGGGCAAGGCGGTGCGCTTCGAGGAAAGCGAGGTGCGGCCGATGGGCCGCCAGGCGACCGGGGTGCGCGGCATGCGCCTGGGCGAGGGCCAGCGCGTGGTTTGCATGCTCGCGGCGAACAACGAATCGAAGGGCGTGCTGACGGCCACCGAGAACGGCTTCGGCAAGCGCACCGCGCTCGCCGAGTATCCGCGCCACGGCCGCGGCGGCCAGGGCGTGATCTCGATCCAGACCTCGGAGAGGAACGGCAAGGTGGTCGGCGCGGTGCTCGCCGACGAGAACGACGAGGTGATGCTGATCTCCACCGGCGGCGTGCTGATCCGCACCAGCGTGGCGCAGATCCGCGAGATGGGCCGCTCGACGCAGGGGGTGACGCTCATCGCCCTCGGCGAGGGCGAGAAGCTCGCCGGCCTCGAGCGCATCGAGGAGCGCGACCTCGGCGCCAATGGCAACGGCAACGGCGGCCATGCCGAAGGCGGCGATGACGTGCCGCCCGCCGACCCGGAACCCGAAGCACCCACACCGACGGTCCATTGATGTCGCGCATCTTCAATTTCAGCGCGGGCCCCGCGATGCTGCCCGCGGAAGTCCTATCCCGCGCCGGCGACGAGATCCTCGACTGGCATGGCAGCGGCATGTCGGTGATGGAGATGAGCCACCGCGGCAAGGAGTTCGTCGGCATCGCCGCCGAGGCCGAGAAGGACCTGCGCGAGCTGCTGGCCATCCCGTCGAACTACAAGGTGCTGTTCCTGCAGGGCGGGGCGACGCTGCAGTTCGCGCAGATCCCGATGAACCTGCTGCGCGGCAAGGGCAAGGCCGACTACGTCTCCACCGGCGAATGGTCGAAGAAGGCGATCAAGGAGGCGAAGAGCCTCTGCGACGTCCACATCGCGGCGAGCTCCGAGGACCGGAACTTCACCTACGCCCCCAAGAAGTGGAACGTGCGACCGGACGCCGCGTACGTCCACTACTGCTCGAACGAGACCATCGGCGGCGTCGAGTACCACGAGGTTCCCAAGGCCGACGTGCCGCTGGTGGCCGACGCCTCGTCGCATTTCCTTTCGCGCCCGATCGACGTGTCGAAGTTCGGCCTGATCTACGCCGGCGCGCAGAAGAACGTCGGGCCGGCCGGGCTGACCATCGTCCTGGTGCGGGACGATCTGATCGGAAATACCCTCAAGGGCACGCCGAGCATCATGGACTACAAGGCGCAGGCCGAAGCCGACTCGATGCTCAATACCCCGGCGACCTACGCGATCTACATCGCCGGTTTGGTGTTCAAGTGGCTCAAGGCGCTCGGCGGCGTTTCCGCCATCGAGAAGACCAATATCCGGAAAGCGAAGCTGCTCTACGACTACCTCGACGCCACGCAGTTCTACCGCAACCCGGTGGCGAAGGAAGACCGCTCGCGGATGAACGTGCCGTTCACGCTGCACGACGCGAAGCTCGACGAGGCGTTCCTCAAGGGCGCAGCCGGGCAGGGCATGGTGCAGCTCAAGGGCCACCGCTCGGTCGGCGGCATGCGCGCGTCGATCTACAACGCCATGCCGCTGGAAGGCGTGCAGGCGCTGGTCGAGTACATGCGGGACTTCGAGAAGAAACATGGCTAAGAAGAAGTGCGAGATCCTGGTGATCAACGCGATCGCCCAGGTGGGCCTGAAGCGTTTCCCGTCCGACCGGTACGCGGTGGTCAAGGAGTCGAAGGACCCGTGGGCGATCCTCGTGCGGTCGCAGGACCTGCACAAGCACGAATTCGGCCCCTCGCTGCGCGCGGTCGGCCGTGCCGGCGCCGGCGTGAACAACATCCCGGTCGCGGCGCTTTCCAAGCGCGGCATCCCGGTCTTCAATGCGCCCGGCGCGAACGCCAACGCGGTGAAGGAGCTGGTGCTGGCGGGAATGCTGATCGCGGCGCGCAACCTCGGCCCGGCGCTCGAGTTCGTCAAGGGACTCGACGGCAGCGGCGACATCAACAAGACGGTCGAGAGCGGCAAGAAGCAGTTCGCCGGCTTCGAGCTGCCGGGGCACACGCTCGGCGTGATCGGGCTGGGCAAGATCGGCAGCCTGGTGGCCGACGCGGCGATCCGCCTCGGCATGAACGTGCTCGGCTACGACCCCCACATCACCGTCGAGGCGGCGTGGAGCCTGCCCTCGCAGGTGCGGCGCGCCAACTCGGTCGACGAGATCCTCAAGGGCAGCGATTTCGTCAGCCTGCACGTGCCGCTGGTCGAGAAGACGAAGCACCTGGTGAACACCCGCAACATCGATCATTTCCGCTCGGGCGCGGTGCTGCTGAATTTCTCGCGCGAAGGCGTGGTGTCGGACGAGGCGGTGCAGAAGGGCCTCGCCAGCGGCCGCCTGCGCTGGTACGTGACCGATTTTCCGAGCGAGGCGCTGCTCGGCGAGGCCAAGGTCATCGCGCTGCCGCACCTGGGCGCTTCCACCGAGGAGGCCGAGGACAACTCGGCCGTGATGGTGGTCGACCAGATGCGCGAGTACCTCGAGCACGGCAACCTGCAGAACGCGGTGAACTTCCCCGACGCCGCCATGCCGCGCGAGGCGCCCTATCGCCTGGCGATCGCCAACGCCAACGTGCCGGACATGCTGGGCCGCATCTCGCACACCCTCGGCAAGCGCAAGATCAACATCCACAACATGCTGAACAAGTCGAAGGGCGACATGGCCTACACCATCGTCGACACCGACAGCGAGGTCGGCAAGGACGTGATCGACGAGCTGTGCAAGACGAGCGGCGTGCTCGCCGTCCGCTATCTTCCGGTCGATGGCTGACGACATCGACAAGCTGCGCAAGGAAATCGACGGCATCGACGACGAGCTGCTCAAGCTCGTCAATCGCCGCGCCGGCATCGCCGGCCGCATCGGCGCGCTGAAGAAGGGCGCGCCGGCCTACCGGCCCGAGCGCGAGGCGCAGATCCTGCAGCGCATGCAGGAGCACAACCCCGGGCCCCTCGCGCCGGAGCGCGTCGCGGGCGTGTTCCGCGAGGTGATCTCGGCCTGCCGCGGCCTCGAGGAGGCGATCCGCGTCACCTACCTCGGGCCCGAGGGCACCTTCAGCGAGCAGGCGGTGCGCAAGCAGTTCGGCGGCGCCGTCGAAGCGCTGCCGGTGCCGTCGGTGGACGAGGCCTTCCGCCGCTGCGAGTCGGGCGCGGCGCAGTTCACGGTGGTGCCGGTCGAGAACTCGACCGAAGGCGTGGTCGGACGCACGCTCGATCTGCTCCTCACCACTCCGCTACGCATCTGCGCCGAGATCGAGCTGCGGGTGCAGCAGAACCTGCTGTCGAAATCAGCGCTGCAAGACGTGCGGCGCATCTACTCGCATTCGCAATCGCTCGCCCAGTGCAACGGCTGGCTCGCGCAGAACCTGCCGGCGGCCGAGCGCGTCGCGGTCGCGTCCAACGCCGAGGCGGCGCAGCGCGCCTCGCAGGAGCCGGGCACGGCCGCCATCGCCGGCGAGGCCGCGGCCGAGCGCTATGGATTGACGATCCTGTCAAGAAGCATCGAGGACGCGCCGAACAACACCACGCGCTTCCTGGTCCTCGGCCAGATCGACCCCGGCCCCAGCGGCCGCGATCGCACTTCCCTCGTCATGTCGGCCGAGAACAAGCCCGGCGCCGTGCATGCGCTGCTCACGCCGCTCGCCGAGCACCGCGTAAGCATGACGCGCATCGAATCGCGCCCGGCGCGCAGCCGCTCGGCGCTCTGGGAATACGTCTTCTTCATCGACCTCGAGGGCCATCAGAAGGACGCGCCGCTCGCCAAGGCGCTCGCCGAGCTGCAGCGCAAGGCGCCCTTCCTGAAGATCCTCGGCTCCTATCCGATTGCCACATGAGGGCGGTGCGCTAGACCCATGCTGATCGATCCCTGCGAGCTGTCGCCTTCCTACGTCCGCTCCATCGCCCCCTACCAGCCGGGCAAGCCGATCTCCGAGCTGGCGCGCGAGCTCGGCCTCGACGAGGCCGGCATCGTCAAGCTGGCGTCCAACGAGAATCCGCGCGGCATCGGGCCGCGCACGCGCGCGGCGATCGAGGCCGCGCTGCCCGACATCGCGCGCTACCCGGACGGCAACGGCTACGAGCTGAAGCTCGCGCTGTCGCGGCGCTACGGGGTCGACATGGGCTCGATCGTGCTCGGCAACGGCTCGAACGACGTGCTCGAGCTCGTCGCGCTCGCCTTCCTCGGACCCGGCCGCTCGGCGGTGTTCTCGCAGCACGCGTTCGCCGTCTACCCGCTCGCCACGCAGGCGCGCGGCGCCCGCGCCATCGTCGTGCCGGCGAAGAACTACGGCCACGACCTTGAGGCGATGGCCAAGGCGCTCGACGACGAGACCTACGTCATCTGGGTCGCCAACCCGAACAACCCGACCGGCACCTTCGCGCGGCCCGACGAGATGGAAGCCTTCCTGCGCCGCGTGCCGGAGCGCGTGCTGGTGGTGCTCGACGAGGCGTACAACGAATACATGCCGGCGGATGTGCGCGGCGACAGCGTCAAGCTGCTGCGGCGCCATCCCAACCTGATCATCACGCGCACCTTCTCGAAAGCCTACGGCCTCGCCGGCCTGCGCGTCGGCTATGCGCTCGCGCACGCGTCGGTGGCCGACATCATGAATCGCGTGAGGCAGCCCTTCAACGTGAACAGCATCGCGCTCGCCGCCGCCACCGCCGCGCTCGACGACATGGAGTTCGTCGCGCGCAGCTACGCCGAGAACCTGCAGGGCCTGCGGCAGCTGGAGGAGGGCTCGCGCAAGCTAGCGCTCGATTTCATCCCCTCGCACGGCAACTTCATCACCATAAAGGTGGGCAAGGCGCCGGAGGTCTACAAGCGGCTCCTGCGCCGCGGCGTGATCGTGCGCCCGGTCGGCGGGCCGTACGAGCTGCCGGAGCATCTGCGCGTCACGGTGGGCACCGCCCAGGAGAACGAGAAGTTCCTCGCCGCGCTCGCGGCAAGCCTGAAGGATTAGATGCGGCTTGCCGTCATCGGGGTGGGCCTGATCGGCGGTTCGTTCGCCCTGGCGCTCAAGCAGGCGCGGCTCGCGTCGCACGTGACCGGCGTGGGCCGCAGCAAAGCAAACCTCGAGCTCGCGCGCGAGCGCGGCATCATCGATTCCGTCGCCGACAGCGCCGCCGCCGCGGCGCGCGATGCCGATCTCGTGCTGGTGGCTACCCCGGTGGCGCAGTTCGCCGCGGTGTTTGCGGGGCTGAAAGACACCCAGGCGCTGATCACCGACGGCGGCAGCACCAAGCGCGATGTCATCGCCGCGGCGCGCGCCGCGCTCGGCGCGCGCATCGCGCAGTTCGTCCCGGCGCACCCGGTTGCGGGCGCCGAGCAGAGCGGGGCGGGCGCGGCGAACGCCGAGCTGTTCCGCAACCGCCGCGTGGTTCTCACGCCGCTGGCCGAGAACGCCGCCGCCGCCGTGGCGACGGTCGAGAAGGCGTGGCAGGCGTGCGGGGCGCGCATCACGCGCCTCGACGCCGACGAGCACGACGCGGTGCTTGCTGCGGTGAGCCACCTGCCGCATCTCCTGGCCTACGCGCTGGTGCACGACATCGCCGAGCGCGACAACGCCGGACAGCTCTTCTCCTACGCCGCGGGCGGCTTCCGCGATTTCACGCGCATCGCCTCGAGCCATCCCGAGATGTGGCGCGACATCTGCATCGCCAACCGCGATCGCCTGCTCGCCGAGCTGAAGCGCTACGGCGCCAAGCTGTCGCAGATGGAGAAGCTCCTTGCAGCGGGCGACGCCAAGGCGCTCGAGCACCTCTTTGCGCAGGCGCGCGACGCCCGCAACCAATGGCTGAAGTCCTCGAGCTGAAGGGCGCGCGCGGCGCGCGCGGCAGCGTGCGCCTGCCGGGGTCGAAGAGCATCTCCAACCGCGTGCTGCTGCTGGCGGCGCTCGCGCAGGGCGAGACCGAGGTGGCGGGGCTGCTCGACGCGGAGGACACGCGCGTGATGCGCGAAGCCCTGGCGCGTCTGGGCATCGCGCTCACCGAGCGTCCGGACGGCATCACCGTCGCCGGCGCGGGCGGGCCGTTCACCGAGAAGAAGGCCGATCTCTTCCTCGGCAACGCCGGCACCGCCCTGCGGCCGCTCACCGCGGCGCTCGCGCTTTCCGGCGGCGACTATTTCGTGTCCGGCGTCGCCCGCATGCACGAGCGTCCGATCCGCGACCTGGTCGATGCGCTGCGCGCCATGGGCGCGCGCATCGAATACCGGGAGAAGGAAGGCTATCCGCCGCTCATGATCCATCCCGGGGACGTCAGGGTGAAGGGCCCGGTGCGCGTGCGCGGCGACGTCTCGTCGCAATTCCTCACCGCGCTGCTGATGGCGCTGCCGCTCGCCGGCCGGGAGTCGGTGATCGAAGTCCAGGGCGAGCTGATCTCCAAGCCCTACGTCGAGATCACGCTCAACGTCATGCGCCGCTTCGGCGTCGACGTGCACCGCGACGGCTGGCGGTCGTTCCGCGTGCCGGCGTCCCGCTACGTGTCCCCGGGCAGGGCCTACGTCGAGGGCGATGCCTCGTCGGCCTCGTATTTCCTCGCCGCGGGCGCGCTCGCCAAGGGACCGGTGCGCGTCGAAGGCGTCGGCCGCGACAGTATCCAGGGCGACGTGCGCTTCACGGAGGTGCTCGAGGCCATGGGCGCCGTGGTGCGCATGGGCGAGGCGTGGATCGAGTGCTCGGCGGGAGGACGCCTGCGCGCCATCGACATGGACCTCAACCACATTCCCGACGCGGCGATGACCGCGGCGGTGCTCGCGCTTTTCGCCGACGGTCCGAGCAGGCTGCGCAACATCGCGAGCTGGCGGGTGAAGGAGACCGATCGCCTTGCGGCCATGGCGCGCGAGCTGCGCAAGCTCGGCGCCGGGGTGGAGGAGGGAAGCGACTACCTGCGGATATCGCCGTGCCAGCCGAAGGCAGGCGTGGTCATCGACACGTACGATGACCACCGGATGGCGATGAGCTTCTCGCTGGTCGCGCTCGGCGGCGTGCCGGTGCGCATCCACGACCCGCAGTGCGTCGCGAAGACCTTCCCGGATTACTTCACCGCGCTGGCCGCCATCGTCCGCTAGCGCCTTGTTCTCGTCCGCTAGCGCCTTATTCGATGACGCGGTCGGCGCGCAGCAGGATGTCGCGGGGCATGGCGATGCCCTGCTGCCGCGCCGCCTTCAGGTTGACGGCCAGATGCAGCTGATTCGGCTGTTCGATGGGCAGCTCGCCGGGCTTCGCCCCGCGCAGAATGCGATCGACGAAGTAGGCGGAACGGCGATAGCTCTCCGGCAGGTTGACGCCATAGCTGAGCAGCCCTCCGGCATCGACCATCTCCTCGAATGGAAAAATGCCCGCCGCGCCGAGCTCCCTCGTGCGCGCCACGAGGTTCGCATGCATGGCGTAGACCATCGACCCCGGCAGCACGACGAGCGCCGCGGGCGGGTCTTTGCGCAACGAGACAAACGCCGGCCCGATTTCCTCCGGTCGCGTGACCTCGACGAAGAATGCGCGCAAGCCGAGGGATTGCGCGCTGCGCTCGATGCCCACGCGCTCCTTCGCCTTGAGGAAGGGCGTGTTGAGATCGACCAGCACGGCGACTCGCGCGCCG
Source organism: Burkholderiales bacterium (assembly GCA_035699685.1). Taxonomy (GTDB): domain Bacteria; phylum Pseudomonadota; class Gammaproteobacteria; order Burkholderiales; family SG8-39; genus SCGC-AG-212-J23. The sequence continues at coordinate 25,504 of DASSPL010000030.1, forward strand.
CGCCCGACGAGGCTCGAAGCGATCTCGATGAGCTTCACGCCGATCTCGTCGTACAGGCCGGAGAGGCCCGTGACGTTTCCTCCCGGATGCGAAAAGCTCGCCGCGAGGCCGGCGGCCACCGGATCGGCTCCCGTCATCATGACGATGGGTATGGTCGAGGTCTGCTTGCGCACCGCCAGGTGCACGACGTTGGCCGCCGTCACGATCACATCGGGCTTGAGCTGCACCAGATCGGCGGCCAGGCCCGGCAGGCGCTCCAGCTTGCCTTCGGCCCAGCGCAGCTCGATGGCGAGGTTGCGTCCTTCGATCCAGCCGCGCTCGCGCAATCCATCGCGGAAGGCGTCGAGCAGCCGGGCATGCGTCTTCGGCGATCCGCCGGTGAGCCAGCCCACGCGCCGCATGTTGTGGGACTGGGCATGGAGCTCCCACCGCTGCGATGCCGCGAGCGCGAGCAGGCCGATCGCTTGACGCCGGTTCACTCGAACCCTTCCCGGATGACGTCCCCGCGGGCAGCATACTCCCCAAGGTGAACGAATACGCGCCCGTGATCGCGATCGACGGCCCGTCGGCATCCGGGAAAGGCACGATCGCGAGCCGGGTGGCGAAGACGCTGAAGTTCCACTATCTGGAAAGCGGCGCGCTCTACCGGCTTATCGCCCTCGTGTCCCTCAGGGAGGGCACGGTCGACGAGTCGCGCCTGGCCGGCTTGGCCGAGAACATGGACGTCGCCTTCAACGATGGCGAGATCCTCCTCGAGGACGAGGAGGTGGGCGAGAAGATCCGCAGCGAGCCGGTCGGCAACCGCGCCTCGGAGGTCGCCCGGCTGCCGCTCGTGCGGCAGGCCCTGCTGCGCCGCCAGAGGGCCTTCCAGCGCCCGCCCGGGCTCGTCGCCGACGGCCGGGACATGGGGACGGTGGTGTTCCCCGCGGCCGAGCTCAAGATTTTCTTGACAGCGGCCGCGGAAGTGAGGGCCGAGCGCCGCTATAAGCAGTTGATAGAAAAAGGAATCGATGCTAATCTGCGCGCCCTTTCCCGTGATCTTCGGGACCGGGACGAGCGCGACGCCAAGCGGGCGGTCGCGCCGCTGGTTCCGGCGCCGGATTCGCAAGTGCTCGATTCGTCGGCACTTTCGATCGACGAAGTCGTGGAGCGGATCCTCGGCTGGTGCCGGGAGAGAAAAATCGGTGGGCGCGCTTGATGGCGCCCGGTGTTCAACGCAACCCGCGGACGCAAGTCCTCGGCATGAATAGGTTTTCTCCTCTTAATGGCTAGCATTTCCCCAGCTTCGCAATCCCAGAAGTCGTCCCCCAAGACCCCCCAGGCTACCGGCGGCGAGTCGTTCGCCGCGCTGTTCGAGGAAAGCCTCAATCGCAAGGAGATGCGCATCGGCGAGGTGATCACCGCCGAGGTGCTGAGCGTGGACGACAACTGGGTGGTGGTCAACGCGGGGCTGAAGTCGGAGTCCATCATCCCGGCCGACGAATTCAGGAACGACACCGGCCAGGTGGACGTGAAGCCGGGCGATTTCGTCAGCGTCTCGATCGAGGCGCTGGAAGACGGCTTCGGCGCGACGCGCCTGTCGCGCGACAAGGCGAAGCGCATGGCCGCATGGCTCGAGCTCGAGAAGGCGCTCGAGACCGCCGAGAAGGTGAAGGGCGTCATCACCGGCAAGGTGAAGGGCGGCCTGACCGTCATGACGAAGGGCATCCGCGCGTTCCTGCCGGGCTCGCTCGTCGACCTGCGCCCGGTCAAGGACACCACGCCCTACGAGGGCAAGGAGATGGAGTTCAAGGTCATCAAGCTCGACCGCAAGCGCAACAACGTGGTCGTGTCGCGCCGCGCGGTGCTCGAGGAGACCGCGGGCGCCGAGCGCGAGCAGCTGCTCGCTTCGCTGCAGGAGGGCGCCACCGTCAAGGGCATCGTCAAGAACATCACCGACTACGGCGCTTTCGTGGATCTCGGCGGCATCGACGGCCTGCTGCACATCACCGACCTCGCCTGGCGGCGCGTGAAGCATCCGTCCGAGGTGCTGAACGTGGGCGATGAAGTCACCGCCAAGGTGCTGAAATTCGACGCGGAGAAGAACCGCGTCTCGCTCGGCCTCAAGCAGCTCGGGGAAGATCCATGGGTCGGCATCGCGCGCCGCTACCCGCAGGGCACGCGCCTGTTCGGCAAGGTGACCAACCTGACGGATTACGGTGCCTTCGTGGAGGTGGAAAGCGGGATCGAGGGGCTGGTCCACGTCTCCGAGATGGACTGGACCAACAAGAACGTGCATCCGTCGAAGGTGGTGCAGGTCGGCGACGAGGTCGAGGTGATGATCCTCGAGATCGACGAGGAGCGCCGGCGCATCTCGCTCGGCATGAAGCAGTGCATGCCCAACCCGTGGGAGGACTTCGCCCGCGAGTACAAGAAGGGCGACAAGGTCAAGGGCCAGATCAAGTCGATCACCGACTTCGGCGTGTTCGTCGGCCTGCCCGGCGGCATCGACGGCCTGGTGCACCTGTCGGACCTGTCCTGG
>DASSPL010000031.1:0-10598 GCA_035699685.1 Burkholderiales bacterium
CGCGCTGACCTTCGGCTACTTCGGCCTGGGCCACGTGGTGTTCGACCTGGCGTACTTCCAGACCATCGGCATGATGAAGGAGGAGCTGCTGGCGGCGGTGCCGCTGTTCATCTTCATGGGCTTCCTCACCGAGCAGGCCGGGCTGATGGAGCGCCTGTTCAACGCTTTCCGCATCCTGCTCGCGCCGATCCGCGGCGCGCTGTTCGCGGTGGTGATCCTGACCGCCACGGTGTTCGCCATGGCGACCGGCATCGTCGGCGCCGCGGTGACGGTGCTCGGCATCATGGCGAGCCCGATCATGATCAAGACCGGCTACGACGCCAAGCTCGCCGCCGGCTGCATCACGGCGGGCGGCACGCTCGGCATCCTGATCCCGCCCTCGGTGATGCTGATCGTGATGGGCCCGGTGATCGGCGTCTCCGTGGCCGAGCTTTACTCGGCGGCCTTCGGCCCGGGGTTCCTGCTGGCCGGCATCTATCTCGTCTACCTGATGATCCGCTCCAACCTGAATCCGAAGCTCGGCCCGCCGGTGCCGAAGGAGGAGCGCATTCATTCCGCCGGTGCGATCGTCTGGGAACTGATCATCGGCGTGATCCCGCTCTTCCTGCTGATTGCGGCCGTGCTCGGCTCCATGCTGGGCGGCCTTGCCACCCCGACGGAGGCAAGCGCGATCGGCGCGCTTGGCGCATTCCTGCTCACCGTGGCCTATGGCAAGTTCACCTGGGCCGGCTTCAAGCGCGCGCTGCTCAGCACCACGGCCACCTCGAGCATGGTGCTGCTGCTCGCCGTCACCTCGAATATTTTCGGCGCGGTGTTCGCCCGCCTCGGCACGGCCAACTGGATCACCGAATCGCTGCTGGCGCTGCCGTTTCCGCCGGTCATGATGCTGCTGCTGGTGCTGTTCCTCATCTTTCTGCTCGGCTGGCCATTCGAATGGCCGGCGGTGATCCTGGTCTTCCTGCCGATCTTCTATCCGGTGATGGACGGGCTCAAGCCGACCCTCGCGCCGGCGCTCGGCATCGCGCCCGACATGCTGATGGTGTGGTTCGGCGCCACGGTCGCCGTCGTCCTGCAGACCGCCTACCTCTCTCCGCCCGTGGCGATGAGCGCCTACTATCTCAAGCAGGTGGTCAAGGAGTGGTCGCTCGGCACGATCTACAAGGGCATGTTCGAATTCATGCTCCTGCAGTGCGTGGCCGTCGTGCTGATAGTGGTCTTCCCGAAGATCGTGACCACATTCCCTGAGCAGCTGCGCGCCGAGGGCGCGGCAATCAGGACCGAGGAAGTCGACGACAGCGCCCACCGCCTCGAGGAAGACCCGTACAAGGCGGGGCAGGAGCAGCAGGAAGAAGACGACCTGGAGAAGGACGAGCTGTCGAAGCCGCAGAAGAAGTAGATTTTGACAGCCCGGTCGAGCGCGCCGGGACGTGGAGCCTGCGCTGGGATCGCTACGCCGGCCGCGACGTCATCCCGCTCTGGGTCGCCGACAGCGACTTCCGCTCTCCCAGGGCGGTGCGCGACGCCCTCGCGGCGCGGGTCGAGCACGGCGTCTTCGGCTACAGCTCGCCGCCCGAGGAGCTGCGCTCGGCGATCGTCGAGTACCTCGAGCGGCGCCATGCCTGGCGCGTCCTGCCCGAATGGATCGTCTTTCTACCCGGCGTGGTGCCGGGCCTGCATCTCAGCGCCCGCCGGCTGCTGGCGCCGGACGAGCACGCCCTCGTGCCGCGGCCGGTCTACCAGCACCTGAAGCGCGCGCCGGAGCTTGCGCCGCGCCCCTTCACCGAGGTGCCGCTCGTGCTCGAGCACGGGCGCTGGGTGTTCGATCTCGACGCGCTTCGCGCGGCCCGTACGCCGCGCACCCGTGTGCTCTATCTCTGCAACCCGCAGAACCCCGGCGGCACGGTGTTCACCCCCGCCGAGCTCACGCGGCTGGCCGAGTCGGTCCCCGGATGCATCATCGTGTCGGACGAGATCCATTGCGACCTGGTGCTCGACCCTGCCGCCCGCCATGTGCCGATCGCCAGCCTTGCGCCGGAGGTCTCGCGGCGCGCCGTGACCCTGATGTCGGCCAACAAGACGTTCAATTTTCCCGCCGCCGGCTGCGGCTGGGCGGTCATCGAGGATGCGAAGCTGCGCGCGGCGATGGCGCTCGAGCTGCAGGCGCACGTCCTGCCCTCGCCATCGGTGTTCGGCTATGCCGCCACGCTGGCGGCCCTGACCCGCGGCGCCCCCTGGCTTGCGGCGCTGATCGGGTACCTGCGCCGCAACCGGGATCTGGTGCAAGGCGCGATGCCGCTGCCGATGGCGGCCGTACAGGCTACTTTCCTCGCCTGGATCGACGCGCGGGCGCTACCCAACGCGCATCAGCGCTTCCTGGACGGCGGCGTGGCGCTTTCGCCGGGCGAGCAGTTCGGCGCGCCGGGCTTCGTCAGACTGAACTTCGCGACGCAGCGCGCGCGCCTGGAGGAGGCGCTGCGTCGGATGAACGCGGCGATCCGTTCTGCAGGCTGAGCGCGGCATGCAGCACGTGCTCGAGGTGCGGATCGCGCACGCCCAGCTCGCCCATGTGCTCGAGCGTGTTGCGGATGTAATCGACGCAGGGCCCGCGTTGCCCGATGCCCTGCGCCACCAGCCGGGCGCGGCCGTGCAGGTCGAGCTCGCGCACGAACGCCGGATGCGAAGGGTCGGCGACGAATGCCAGCGCCCGCACGCGCCGCCCGCCGCGCACGCGCGCTTCCACGAGGCGCGGCTGGTACACGCGCCGCGGCATCTCGCGGTACCAGAGGCGCGCCAGGCACTTGCGCACCTCCCGGGGGCCGATGCGGAAGGCCATGCCCCAGCACGAGCCTCCGCGGCAAAGGCCCATGACCAGCCCTGGCTTGCGCTGGGTGCCGCGATAGCGGGTGGAAAGGATGCACAGCGCGCGGTGGTAGCCGTGCACCCGGGCGAGCCGCTTCTCGCGATAGGAGAAGCACGGCGACCACATGAGCGAGCCGTAGCCGAACACCCAAAGCTCGCCTGGTGGGAGCGAAGCGCTGAAGTCTTCGAGCTTCATTCTGTGCGCCGCATTATGCCTAACTGCCTGTCGGGCGACTCCCTACACGCGCCATGTCAACCCATGGGCGGGCCGGACGTTATTTCGCTTCGGATCCACGTGGATCGCTGACCAGAGATAGGAGACTCCCCACCATGGTTAAGAAGCTTCTCGTAACGTTGATTGCCTCGGCTTTCACGCTCACCGCGTTTGCCCAGGCGCAGAAGGCGGAACCGGCGCAGCCCAAGGGCCAGACCGGAACCGAAACCCGCAAGGCCGAGCCGGCGACCCCGGCGAAGGGCGACAAGGCCGCGAAGAAGTCCACCACCAAGGCCGACGCCAAGCCGAAGACCGAGAAAAAGGCCAAGACCGAGAAGAAGGCCAAGGCCAAGAGCGACGCCGCCAAGGCCGACGCTCCGAAGACCGAAGCCAAGAAGTAACTCGCTGCACGCACGGCCAAAGCCCGGCTCAGGCCGGGCTTTGTTTTTCCGCTAGAGTTAGGCGCACTTGCGCGCCTTCCTGCTGTTTTTCCTGTGCCTGACTGCGGCGCACGCCGACGAGAACGATTGGCGTGTACCGTTCATAACCACGCCGGACGAGGTCGTCGTGCGCATGCTCGAGCTCGCCGGCACGCGCTCCGGCGACCTGGTGGCCGACCTCGGCTCGGGCGATGGCCGCATCGTCATCACCGCGGCGCGGCGCTTCGGCGCGCGCGGCCTCGGCATCGAGCTCGATGCCGGCCTGGTGCAGAAATCCCGGGAAAATGCGCGGCTCGCGGGCGTCGCCGAGCGCGTGAGCTTCGTGCAGGGCGACGTTCTCACCACGGACTTCTCGACCGCGAGCGTGGTCACCGTCTACCTCCTGCCCGACCTGATGGGACGGCTGCAGCCGCGCTTTGCGGAGGAGCTCAAGCCCGGCACACGCGTCGTGTCGCACGCGTTCCGCATGGCCGGCTGGCGTCCCGACCGCAGCGAGACCATGCGCATTTCCAGGCCGCATGCCGGCCAGGGCGACGAAAGCACGCTGCACCTGTGGATCGTGCCGGCCAACGTCCGCGGCACCTGGACCGGCAGTGGGGGCCGCGTGCGGATCGAGCAGAGCTACCAGGACATCGACGTGCAAGGCGCGACCCAGGCGACGCTCTCGGGCAGCGACATCTCATGGCGCACGCCCAAGGGGGTGTTCCGCGGGCGCGTCGAGGGCAGCCGCATTGTGGGCGAACTGGCCGGCTCGCCGCTAACGCTCACGCGAGAGCGCTAGAGAACCTTTCCCGGATTCATCAGCCCCTTGGGGTCCAGCGTGCGCTTGAGCGCCGCCATCAGCTCGAGCTCCAGCGGGTCCTTGTGCGAGCGGATCTCGTCGCGCTTCAGCTGCCCGAGGCCGTGCTCCGCGGAGATCGAGCCGCCGAGCTCGGAGACGGTGTCGTACACCATGCGGTTCACCGCCGCGCGCTCGGCGACGAGCGATTCGGGGCCGACGTTGTAGTGGATGTTGCCGTCGCCGACATGGCCGAAGGCGTAGATGCGCGCCTGGGGATAGCGCGCCATCACGCGCTCGCTTGCGCGCGCGATGAGCAGCGCGGTCTTCGACACCGGCACGGCGACGTCGTGCTTCACGTTCGTGAACTGCGCCTCCGGCACGGTCTCGCGGATGCGCCACAGCGCGCGCGCCTGCTCGCCGCTCTGCGCGAGGACGGCGTCGGCAATGGTGCGGTTTTCCGCTGCCGCCAGCAGCGCGCCTTCGACCCGCTCGCGCAGCACGCTTTCCGTGCCGCTGTCGGCGGCGTCGGCCAGCACGTACCAGGGCCAGGGCTTGCGCAGCGGATCCACGGTGCCGGCGGCATGGTCCAGCACCGCCTCGACGCAGGTGCGCGATAGGAGCTCGAAGGCGCTCACGCGCTCGCCGAGGCGCTCGTGCAGCAGGGCGAGCAGCTCGACCGCCGCCTCCGCGCTCTCCAGCCCGATCCACGCCGTCACAGTCGCGGTCGGCTTGGGATGCAGGCGCAGCACCGCCGCCGTGATGATGCCGAGCGTGCCTTCCGCGCCGAGGAAAAGCTGCTTCAGGTCGTAGCCGGTGTTGTCCTTGCGCAGGCCGCGCAGGCCGTTCCAGACCCGGCCGTCGGGCAGCACCACCTCGAGCCCGAGCACCTGCTCGCGCGCCGTGCCATAGCGCAGCACGTTGATGCCGCCGGCATTGGTCGAAAGGTTGCCGCCGATCTGGCAGCTGCCTTCCGCCGCCAGGGACAGCGGAAACAGGCGCCCGGCCTCCTCGGCCGCGCGCTGCACGCTGGCGAGCACGCAGCCGGCCTCGACGGTGATGGTGTCGTTCAGCGCATCGAGCTCGCGGACGCGGTTCATGCGCCCAAGGGCGAGCACCACCTCGCGCCGGGCGCCGGTGGGCACCGAGCCGCCGCAAAGGCCGGTGTTGCCGCCCTGGGGGACGATCGCCACGCCCGCCTCCGCGCAGAGCGCCACCACCCGCGCGACCTCCTGCGTCCGCGAGGGCCGCACCACGCATTCAGCCGGCGCGGCGTACTGGCGCCGCCAGTCTGTAAAGTACGGCCGGGTGTCGTTCGCGTCGGTGAGGACGTGGGCGCCGCCTACAATGTCGCCCAGTCGTTGAACCAGATTCATTGACCCACGGGATTCTCTTATGGTGAGTCGTGCAAAGGAAGTAGGACCCCAGCGCTTTCGCGAATCCGCGGGACGCTACTACGAGGACTTCGAGATCGGCCACGTCTACGAGCACCGGCCGGGGCGCACCCTGACGGAAACCGACAACATCTGGTTCTCGCTCCTCACCATGAACCAGCACCCGCTGCACATCGACAACGTGTATGGCGCGGGCACCGAGTTCAAGAAGCCGCTGGTCAACTCGGCGCTCACGCTCGCCATCGTCACCGGGATGAGCGTGTCGGACGTGAGCCAGAAGACCGTGGCGAACCTCGGCTGGGACAAGATCCGCCTCACCGCGCCGGTCTTTGCCGGCGACACGATCTACGCCGAGTCCGAGGTCATCGGCAAGCGCGAGTCGGCCTCGCGCCCCCACCACGGCATCGTCAGCGTGCGCACCACCGGCAAGAAGGACGACGGCACGGTGTTCATGACCTTCGAGCGCTCGATGCTCATCCCGATGCGCGGCCACGCGGTCGATGACCGGCTGGATTACTAGGCTTCTCCTCGCCGGCTGGCTCTGCGCCGCGTGGGCGCAGGAGACGGTTGTCGTGGGCTCCGTCATTTCGCAAACCGGCTCGCAGGCGAGCGGCGCGGCGGAATATCGCAATGGCCTCCAGTTGTGGGCGGAGCAGGTCAACGCCGCGGGCGGGCTCCTTGGCCGCAAGGTCGAGCTGCGGCTGAAGGACGACGGCTCGCAGGCTGCTCGCGCCGGGCCTGCCTACGCCGATCTGATCCGGGAAGGAGCCCACGTGCTGGTCGGCCCGTACGGCTCGGCGGCGACGCTCACCGCGGCGGCCGAGGCCGAGCGCGCACGGCGCGTCATGCTCAACGCCGCCGGCCTTTCCAGCCAGGTGCACCGCCGCTCGCCACGCTACGTGTTCCAGACCGCGCCGCCCTATGCCGCCCATGCCGACGGCGTGGTCGAGCTGGCGCGCGCCGCTGGCGTGCAGTCACTCTTCATCGCCGCGAGAGACGACGTCGCTTCGCGCGAAATGGGCGAGGCGGCCCTCGCGCTCGCCAAGGCGCACGGCTTCCCACAGGCGCAGCTCGCGGTCTTCGCCGGCTCGACCGAGGACTTCCTGCCGGAGCTCTACCAGGCGATGGCGATGCAGGCCGACGGCTGGATCGCGTTTGGCGAGACGCGCGACGCGGCCGACATGGTGAAGACATTCAAGCAGCACGGGTTCGTGCCGCGGATCCTTTATGCGCGCGCGAGCCTCGATGAGCGCTTCCTGGCCCTCGTCGGCCAGGATGCCGAGTTCGTGCTGGGCTCGAAGGACTACGATCCCGGCGCCGCGCGCGACGGCAACCGCGCCTTCGTTGCCGCTTATGCGGCGAAGTGGTCGCGGCCGCCGGGCAGCCGCGCCGGCGCTGCCTATGCGGCGGGGACCGTGCTGGCGGAGGCGGTGCGCCGCTCCGGGTCGTTGGATTCCGAGAAGCTGCGCGCCGAGCTTGCGAGGATGGAGTTCGACACCGTGCTCGGCCGCTATCGCGTCGACGCCACCGGCGCGCAAGTCGGCATGAAGCCGCCGGTGATGCAGATCGTGAAGGGACGGGCGTCGACCGTGTGGCCGCCGGAGCTTGCCGACCGCGGCACGCTGGCGGCCTTTCCGGCGTGGAGCGAGCGGGAGGTGATGAGGTGATTCGATCGTTTCTGTTCACGCCCGCCAATGTGGCGCGGCGCGTCGAGAAGGCCCTCACGCTCGATGCCGACGCGGTGATCCTCGACCTGGAGGATTCGGTCGCGCCCTCCGACAAGGCGTCGAGCCGCGCAAGCGTGGTCGAGGCGATCGGCCGGCCGCGCCGCTGTCTCCTCTACGTGCGCGTCAACGCGCCTTCCACGCCGTACTGCTACGGCGACCTCGCCGAGACGGTGCAAAAAGGCCTCGACGGCGTGGTCGTGCCCAAGATCGAGAGCGCGGCGGACCTGCATGCGATCGACTGGCTCTTGGCCGCGCTCGAGCGCGAGCGCGGCATGGCCGAAGGCTCGCTCGATCTCATGCCGCAGATCGAGACCGCGGCCGGAGTGCATCGCGTCGACCGCATCCTGCAGGCGAGGAACCTGCGGCCCTACCGCGGTCCGTGGCGCGTGAAGCGCGCCTGCTTCGGCGCGGCCGACTACGCCAACGATCTGGGTTTGTCCCCTACATTGGAAGAGCCCGAGCTCGCCGACGCCCGCGCGCGCGTGGTGCTCGCCTCGCGCGCCGCGGGCATGGAGAACCCGATCGACAGCCCGTGGTTCCATTTCAAGGAGAGCGCCGCCTTTGCGCGCGCGCTGGAGCGCAGCCGGCGCGGCGGCTTCCAGGGGCGCTGCTGCGTGCATCCCGATCAGATCGGGCCGGTGAACGCCGCCTACCTGCCGAGCGAGGCCGAGGTGGCGGCGGCCGAGCGCATCGTCACCGCGTTCCGAGACGCCGAGGCGCGCGGTGCCGCGGCCATCCAGGTCGACGGCCAGATGATCGACTACCCGGTGGCGTATCGCGCGCAGGCGCTGCTCGACTCCGTCAGGAAGATCAACAAGCGATGAGCAGCGAAGTCATCCTCGTCCCGGGCCTGTGGATGCCGGCGGCCGCGATGACGCTCATCGCCAGGCGGCTCGCCCGCGCGGGTTATGTCACCCGCTGGTTCGGCTACAGCGGCCGCCAGCCGCTCGAGGCGAACATCGAGCGCCTCGCGCGGTTCGTGGACGGCCGCCCTGCGCACCTCGTCGGCCACAGCATGGGCGGGGTGCTCATCTACGACACGCTGCGCCGCCATCCGCGGCTGGCGACCGGACGCGTGGTCCTGCTCGGCGCTCCGGTGCGCGGCTGCTTCGCCGGGAGGCGCCTCCAGGCGAACGCCATCGGGCGCTGGATGCTCGGCGCCTCGGCCGCGCGCTGGGCCGAATGCGAGGCGCGCTGGGAAGGCCGCGAGCCGCTCGGCGTCGTGGCCGGGACGGTGCCCATGGGCCTCGGTCGCGCCCTGGGCGCGCTGCCGGGCGAGAACGACGGCGTGGTGCGCGTCGAAGAAACCGTGATCGAAGGCGCGACCGAGCGCGTCCTCGTGCGCCAGGCGCACAGCATGCTGCCGGTGTCGGGCCATGTCGCCGGCCTCGTGCAGCGCTTCCTCGACGGCGGGCGCTTCGCATGAGGCTGGTCGCCGCGCTCCTGGTGCTCGCGCTGTGCTCGGGCTGCGAATCCCTGGGTTACTACCGGCAGGCGATCGGCGGCCACCTGCGCCTGATGGCGGCCGCGCGGCCGATCGACGACTGGCTCGCCGACCCGGCCACGCCGGCGGAAGTGAAGCAGCGCCTCGTCGTGGCGCAGCGCATCCGCCATTTCGCGTCGCGCGAGCTGAAGCTCCCCGACAACGCGAGCTACCTGAGCTATGCCGACCTCGGCCGGCGCTTCGCGGTGTACAACGTGTTCGCGGCGCATCAGTTCTCGGTCGAGCCGAAGGCCGAATGCTTCCCGTTCACGGGCTGCGTGGCGTACCGCGGGTTCTACTCGGAAGCCGACGCGCAGCGCCACGCCGCGAGACTGCGCGCCGAAGGCTACGACGTCTACGTCGGCGGCGTGCCCGCCTACTCGACCCTCGGCTGGTTCGACGACCCGCTGCTCTCGACCTTCATCCGCTATCCCGACTCGCAGCTCGCGCGCCTGGTGTTCCACGAGCTCGCGCACCAGCTGGTCTACGCCAAGAACGACACCACGTTCAACGAATCCTTCGCCGTGGTCGTCGAGGAGGAGGGCGTGCGCCGCTGGCTGGCCGCGGAGGGCCGTGCGGTGGAATTGGAGTCATTCCAGAAAGCCCAGGCACGCAAGCGCGAGCTGGCGGCGCGCGTGAAGGAGACGCGCGAGCGCCTGAAGCTCATCTACGAGACCAGCCTGACGCCGGAGCAGAAGCTCGAGCAGAAGCGCGGCGAGTTCGATCGCCTCCGCGCCGCCTTCCCCGGCATCGTGCCGGCCGAGCCGAACAACGCCTTCCTGGTGTCGATCGCGCTCTATAATGAGCTCGTGCCGCCGCTCGAGCGCGTGCTGGCCGAGGCGGGCAGCCTGGAGCGTTTCTACGAGCGGGCGAGGACGCTCGCGGCCGACGGCCGCAGCCGCGCTCAGCTCAGCGCGATGTCGACGATCCGGCCGTAGGCCGGCCGCTCGCACAGGCGCGCGAACCACGCCTCCACGCCCGGCAGGCGTGGTCGCTGGATCGGCAAGCGCATCCAGAGCTGGATGTGGCAGCCCAGCGGGATATCGCCCATCGTGAAGCGATCGCCGCCCAGATAGGGCCGCTGGCTCAACGCCTGCTCCGGAATCTTCAGCAGCTCCCCGCACTTCTGCACGGCTTCGGCGATCGCCTTCGCGTCCCGCTTTTCAGGCGGCGTCCGCACCAGCGGCCAGAACACCGGCCGCTGGAACTCGCGCGAGAAGGTGTGCGTCCAGTCCATCCAGCGGTCCGCGTCGGCTCGCGCCTTCGCCTCCACGGGCCACAGGTCCCCGGAACCATGCTTCGCGGCGAGGTAGCGCACGATGCTGTGCGACTCCCACAGCGTGAAACCATCGTCATCGATGGTCGGCACCAGGCCGGTGGGATTGATGCGCTTGTATTCGGGCGTGTTGTTGACGCCGAACTGCAGGCCGGCGTCGATGCGCTCGTATTTCAGGCCGAGCTCTTCCGCGGCCCACAGCGCTTTCTTGACGTTGACCGAGTTCGTGCGTCCCCAGATCTTCAACATAAGCCCTCAACGGCAAGCATCAGAACCCTACGGCCTGCCCATCCCGCCGCGGGTCGCTCGCGGTGAAGTAGCCGCCGTCGAGCTTCCAGGCGAGCTGCGCGCTGCCGAACTGGTTGTAGTCGTCGATGGTGACGATGCGGTGGCCGCGGCGCTTGAGCTCTTCGAGCGTGTCCGGCGG
>DASSPL010000032.1:0-8498 GCA_035699685.1 Burkholderiales bacterium
GATGGACTACGAGCGCGAGTTCAAGGTGAAGCGGGTGATTCGCCTGGAGCAGAACTACCGCTCGCACGGCAACATCCTCGACGCCGCCAACGCCCTGATCGCCAACAACCGCAACCGGCTGGGAAAGAACCTGTGGACCGACGCCGGCCGCGGCGAGCCGATCCGCGTGTTCGAGGGCGAGTCCGACGCCGACGAGGCGCGCTGGATCGTCGAGGAGGTGCAGGCGCTGGCGCGCGAAGGCACGCGGCTTTCGAGCATGGCCGTGCTCTACCGCTCGAACGCCCAGTCGCGGATCGTGGAGCACACGCTCTTCTCGCGCGGCATCGCCTACCGCGTCTACGGCGGCCTGCGCTTCTTCGAGCGTGCGGAGGTCAAGCACGCCCTCGCCTATCTCAGGCTGGTCGCCATGCCGGACGACGACAACGCGTTCCTGCGCGTCGTCAATTTCCCGCCGCGCGGCATCGGCGCGCGCACGGTCGAGACGCTTCAGGACTCGGCGCGCCAGAAGGGCACGTCGCTCTTCCAGGCGGCGGAAGGCAAGGTCGCCGCTTTCACCGCCCTCATCGGGCAGCTGAAGTCGGAGACCCAGGGCCTGCCGCTCCCCGAGCTCGTCGAGCACGTCGTCGCCAAGAGCGGGTTGATCGAGCACTACAAGACCGAGCGCGAAGGCACCGACCGCATCGAGAACCTGGACCAGCTGGTCAACGCCGCGGCGACCTTCACCGAGGAAGAGCGCGAGATCGAGTCCGGCGAGGCCGCCGACCCGCTCACCGCCTTCCTCACCCATGCCGCGCTGGAGGCCGGCGAGCACCAGGCCGGCGAAGGCCAGGACGCGCTGCAGATGATGTCGGTGCACTCCGCCAAGGGCCTCGAGTTCGACGTCGTGTTCCTGACCGGCCTCGAGGAAGGCCTCTTCCCCCACGAGCAGAGCGTTACCGAGCGCGACGGGCTGGAGGAGGAGCGGCGCCTCGCCTACGTGGCGATCACGCGCGCGAGGCACAGGCTCTACCTGTCCCATGCGCAGACGCGCATGCTGCACGGGCAGACGCGCTACAACGTGCCCTCGCGCTTCCTCGAGGAGATCCCGCAGAACCTGATGAAGTGGCTCACGCCGCGCTTCTCGCGGCAGAAGGCGTTCACCCCCGATTTCTCGCGCCAGACGCGGACCCAGCCGGCCAACCGGCCCATGGTCAAGGGCGTTGGCGGGTTCCGTATCGGGCAGAACGTAATGCACGCGAAGTTCGGCGCCGGCGTGATCGTCGACGCGGAAGGGCAGGGCAACGACGCGCGAGTGCAGGTAAATTTCGGCAATCACGGCGTGAAGTGGCTGGCCGTCTCGGTCGCCAAGCTGCAAGCCGCATAAGGGAGGCAACATGAAAGCGTTGATCGGGGGACTCATGCTGGCGCTCGCCTCGACGGGAGCGCTGGCGCAGAAAACGGTGCTGCGGTTCTCGACGGCGGCGCCGCCGCCGGACTTCCTCAGCCGCTCGCTCCAGCAGTTCAAGGCCGACCTCGAGAAGGCCGCGCCCGAGTTCGACGTGCAGGTGTATCCGGGCAGCCAGCTCTTCCGGCAGGGCACCGAGGTGCCGGCGATGCAGCGCGGCAACCTCGAGATGAGCACCATGACCACCTTCGAGGTCGCGCAGCAGGTGCCGGAGTTCGGCTTCTTCAACCGCGCCTATCTCTTCCGCGACTACGACCACGCCTTCCGCACCTTCACCGGGCCCATCGGCAAGCGCTACGCCGACACGGTGGCGCAGAAGATGGGCCTGGTGATCCTCGCGCCCACCTATCTCGGCACGCGCCAGGTCAACCTGCGCACCGCGCGCGACGTGAAAGGCCCGCAGGACCTGAACGGGGTGAAGCTGCGCATGCCCGGCGGCCCGGACTGGCTGCTGCTCGGCCAGTCGCTCGGCGTCGCGCCGACGCCGATGGGCATGCCGGAGGTGTACCTGGCGCTGCAGACCGGTGCCATCGACGGCCAGGAGAACCCGCCCACCATCTTCAACGCCGCCAAGTTCCACGAGGTGACCAAGCAGATGGTGATCACCTCGCACCTCGTGCAGCCGGTGTTCTACGTCATCGCCAAGCCGTACTTCGACAAGCTCTCGGCCGAGCAGAAGTCGAAGCTGCAGGCCGCGGCGACACGCGCGGCGAAGTGGAACGACGACCAGCGCCTGAACGACGAGAAGACGGTCCTCGACGGGCTCGCCGCCAAAGGCCTCACCGTGACGCGCCCCGACCTCGGCGCCTTCCGCGCCAACGCCGACAAGGTCTACGCCAGTGCCGATGCGGCGAAGGCGTGGGATCGCAGAATGATGGAAGAGGTGATGGCGCTGAAATGAGGCGCCTGGCCGCCGCGATCCCGGCGCTCCTCGTCGCGGCGGTCCTTCTCGCAGTCCTCTTCGGCATCGCGCGCCGCTACCTGCTCGGCGCGCCCCTCACCTGGACGGACGAGCTGTCGGCGGTGCTGTTCGTCTGGGCGGTGTTCTGGACCGCCGCCTTCGCGGTGCCGATCCGCGATCACGTTGCCTTCGACCTGGTCCTGGACACGCTGCCGGCGAGCTGGCAGCGGGGGATCGGGGTTGCGGCTTCGGCGCTGGTCGGCCTGGCGCTGCTCGCGGCATTGCCGAAGACTTTCGAGTTCGTGATGTTCCTGTGGCGCGAGCGCACGCCGGCGCTGCAGTGGCGCCTGGATTACGTCTACGCCTGCTTCCCGCTTTTCATGGGCGCGGCCGGCCTGCATTTCCTCGCGCACGCGGTGCGGCTGTGTCTGCGCCGTTCCTGATCCTGCTCGCGGTATTCATCGGCCTCACCCTGGCGCGGGTGCCGATCGCTTTCGGCCTGCTGCTGGCGGCGCTCGCCTATCTCGTCGCCGCGGGGCGCGACATCGGCCTCGCGGCCGACCAGATCATGAACACGCTGGTCAACAACTACCTGCTGGTGGCGATCCCGCTTTTCCTCCTGGCGGCGAACCTGATGAATGCCGGCTCGATCAGCGACCGCCTGTTCGCGGCCTGCCACGTGCTCGTCGGCCGCGTGCGCGGCGGCCTGGCGCAGGTCGACGTGCTGGTGAGCGTGCTCTTCGCGAGCATGAGCGGCAGCGCGGTGGCCGACGCCGCGGGGCCCGGTGTGGTGACCATCCGCGCGATGGACAGGGCGGGCTACCCGCGCGGCTTCGCCGCGGCGATCGTCGCCGCCTCGTCGGTGCTCGGCCCGATCATCCCGCCGTCCATCCCGATGATCCTCTACGCGCTGATGGCGAACGCGTCGGTGGCGGCGCTGTTCCTCGGCGGCGTGGTGCCGGGCCTTCTCATCGCCGCGGCGATGATGCTCGTCGTGTGGATCACCGCGCGGCGGCGCAACTTCCCGGTCGAGGCCCCCGCTCCGCGCAGCGAGCGATGGAAGATCCTGGGCAGGGCGGTGCTGCCACTCGGCATGCCGGTGGTGCTCCTCGGCGGCATCTATAGCGGCGCCTTCACGCCGACCGAAGCCGCGGCGGTGGCGGCGCTGTACGCGCTTCTTCTGGGCGCGGCCGTGTACCGGGAGCTCGGCGCGGGGAACCTCTTTACGGCATTCGCGGACACCGCGCGCCAGAGCGCAGTGATCCTGCTGATGATCTGCGGCGCGTTCGCGGTGAACTACGCCGTCACCGCCGAGCAGCTCGACAAGGCGCTCGCCGCCTGGATCGGCGGCATGGGCCTCAGCCCGCTCGCGTTCCTCCTCCTCGTCAACGTGGTGTTCCTCGCGCTGGGGTGCTTCATCGACGCGACGACGATGCTGCTCGTGCTGGTGCCGGTGCTGCTGCCTACCGTCGCCAAGCTCGGCATCGATCCGGTGTACTTCGGCGTGGTGATCGTCTTCAACATCACCATCGGCCTCGTCACGCCCCCTTATGGGCTCCTGCTGTTCGTCCTCGCCGCGCTGACCAGGATCCCGCTGCGCGAGATCATCCGCGAATCGTGGGGGCTGATCGGGTCACTGGTCGCCGCGCTCGCGTTGATGGTCGCTTTCCCCGGCCTCGTGATGTGGTTGCCGCGCGTTCTGGGATACGTGCGCTAGCCGCTGCGCCGGAAAGCGGACGGTAAAGCGGCTCCCGGCGCCCGGCCGGCTGTCGATCTCGAGCGCCGCCTGGTGGCGAGCGAGCGCGTGCTTGACGATGGCAAGCCCGAGGCCGGTGCCGCCGGTCTCCCGCGAGCGGCTGCGATCGACGCGGTAGAAGCGCTCGGTCAGCCGGGGAATGTGCTCCGCGGCTATGCCGACGCCGGTGTCCTCCACCGTGAAGCTGGCGCCCTCCGGGCCGTCGCGCCAGACGAGCGTGACTTTGCCGCCGGCGGGCGTATAGCGGATGGCGTTGCTGACGAGGTTGCCGAACGCGCTCGCCAGCTCGCGCTCGGAACCGAGCAGGTCGGCCTTCGGCTCGCCATCGAGCGTGACGCTGTGCCGTCCGGCCGAGAGCGCGGAGGCATCGGCCTTGAGACGCGCGAGCAGCGGCGCGACCCGCACCTGCTCCGGCGGGGGCGGCGGCGCCGCTTCGAGGGTCGAAAGCGCGAGCAGGTCATCGATGATGCGCTGCATGCGCGACGCCTGCTCGTCCATCATGCCGAGGTAGTCGCGCACGCGCTGGGGGTCGAGCTTCAGCTCGCGCACGGTCTCGAGGAAGCCGACCAGCACGGTGAGCGGCGTGCGCAGCTCGTGCGAGACGTTGGCCACGAAATCGCGCCGCATCGTCTCGACGCGCTCGGCGCGGGTGACGTCGCGGCACAGAAGCAGCTTCTGCTCCTGCCCGTAGGGGATGATCTGCAGGGCAAGGGTAAGGCCGTGGCCCCGCGTGATCAGCACCGGCGCGTGCTGCTCCCTGGAGTTGAGGTAATCGCGGAATGCGGGCTCGCGCACCAGGTTGAGGATCGGCTGCCCGACGTCAGCGGTCGCGTCGAGCGCCAGCAGGGCGGCGGCGTTGTCGTTGCACCATTCGATGCGGCCGTCGCCGTCGAGGATGATGACGCCGTCGGGGAGGGCCTGCGCTGCGCGGCGAAAGCGCGCCAGCGCTTCGGCGAGCTCGAGCTCGCGGCGCTCGGCGGCGCGCTCGAAGCGATGGACGAGGGCGAGCACTTCATCCCATATGCCCTTGCCTTCCGGCACGTTCCCGGCCACCGGGTCCGCCGCCCAGCGTGCGAGGCGCGCAAGGTGGCGCGCGTGGTAGACCACGTGGAGGAGCAGCGCGCCGGCTAACGCGGCCCACCCCATAGCCGCACCGGCGATCAGGCCTACGACGAACGCGCCGGCCGCCGCAAAGGCGATCGACGCGAGGGTCGAGCGGTAGACCGGATTCAAGCGGTGCGCAGGCCGTATCCCGCGCCGCGCACCGTGTCGATCAGCCTGTCGTGGCCGGAGGGCTCGAGCGCCTTGCGCAGGCGCCTGATGTGCACGTCAACGGTGCGCTCTTCGATATAAACGTGGTCGCCCCAGACGTGGTCGAGGAGCTGGGTGCGGCTGTAGACGCGTCCGGGGTGCGTGAGCAGGAAGTGGAGCAGCCGGAACTCGGCCGGCGACAGCGTGAGGCGATGATCGCCGGCGGTAACGCGGCGGCTCGCCGGGTCGAGGCGCAGGCCCTCGACCTCCACTGCATCGCCGGAGAGCTCCGGCGCGCGCCGGCGCAGCACCGCCTTGATGCGGGCGGCGAGCTCGCGTGGCGAGAAAGGCTTGGTGAGGTAGTCGTCGGCGCCGGCTTCGAGGCCGCTGATCTTGTCCTGTTCCATCGCGCGCGCCGTCAGCATGAGGATCGGCAGCTCGCGGGTGCGGTCATCGGCGCGCAGGCGCCGCGCGAACGCGAGGCCTGATTCGCCCGGCAGCATCCAGTCGAGGACCACCACGTCGGGCAGGGCGGCGCGGATGACGCTTTCGGCCTCCTCGGCGCTCGTCGCGCGCAGCACCTTGTGCCCGAGGTGCTCCAGGTTGATCGCGATCAGCTCCTGGATCTGCGGCTCGTCTTCTACGACGAGCACGGTGGCGGTCATTTTCCTACGGTCACCTGCCCGGTGTGGCGCACATCGGTGCCCTTGACGATGTAGATCACCTGCTCGGCCATGTTCTTGGCGTGGTCGCCGATGCGCTCGAGCGCCTTCGCCACCCAGACGATCTCCAGCGCGGTCGAGATGGTGCGCGGATCCTCCATCATGTAGGTGATGAGCTGGCGCAGGATCGAGCGGAATTCGGCGTCGATGCCGGCGTCGTCGCGGATCACCTCGGCCGCCGTGTTGCAGTCGAGCCGCGCGAACGCGTCCAGCGTCCTCCTCAGCATGGAGATGGCGAGGTCGGAGGCGTGGCCGAGCTCGACCGGCGTCTTCTGCGCGGTCTCGCGCTCATGGATGCTCTTCGCCATGCGCGCGATCTTCTGCGCCTCGTCGCCCATGCGCTCCAGATCGGTCACCGTCTTGGTGATGGCGAGGATCATGCGCAGGTCGTTGGCCGCCGGCTGGCGCCGCACGATCACCTGGCTGCAGTCGCCGTCCAGCGCCACTTCCATCGCGTTGATCTTGTGGTCGTTGGCGATGATCTCGTCGGCGAGGACGCGGTCGCCGCTGGCGAGCGCTTCCAGCGCGCGGCGGATCTGCGACTCGACCAGCCCGCCCATCTGCAGCACGCGCGAGCGGATCGAGTCGAGGTCGAGGTCGTACTGCTTCGAGGCGTGTTCGCTTATGCCCATGCTTTTCTCCTGAGGGCCATTTAGCCGAACCTCCCGGTGATGTAGTCCTCGGTCTGCTTCTTCTTCGGCTTGATGAACAGCTCGTCGGTCACGCCATACTCGATCAGCTCGCCGAGGTACATATAGGCGGTGAAGTCGGACACGCGCGCCGCCTGCTGCATGTTGTGCGTGACGATGAGGATCGTCACGCGCTCCTTGAGGTCGTGGATCAGCTCCTCGATCGACGCGGTGGCGATCGGGTCGAGCGCCGAGGTCGGCTCGTCGAACAGCAGGAGCTCCGGGTCGGTCGCCAGGGCGCGGGCTATGCACAGGCGCTGCTGCTGGCCGCCGGAAAGATTGTAGGCCGGCTCCTGCAGCCGGTCCTTGACCTCCTCCCACAGCGCCGCGTCGTGCAGCGCCTGCTCCACCTTCTCCTCGATCGCCCGGCGCGAGGACTCGCCGCGCACGCGCAGCCCGTAGGCCACGTTCTCGAAGATCGACTTCGGGAAGGGATTCGGCTTCTGGAACACCATGCCGATCCGCATGCGCACCTCGATCGGGTCCACCTCGCGCGCCAGGAGGTCGGCGTTGTCCGGCTGCAGCACGATCCGGCCTGAATAGCGGTTGCCCGGGTAGAGGTCGTGCATGCGGTTGAAGCAGCGAAGGAAGGTCGACTTGCCGCAGCCGGAGGGACCGATGAGCGCGGTGACGCGCTTCTCGTAGACCGGCATGTCGATCGACTTCAGCGCGCGGAAATCGCCGTAGTAGAAGTCCAGGTTCTGGACCTCGGCCTTCAGCGCGAGCGCGACTTTCTGTTCCATGAGGAGTTCCGGCGCCGACATCATAGCCTCCTTACCACTTGATCTTCCGGCGCAGCCGGTAGCGCAGCCAGATGGCGAGCCCGTTCATCGCCAGGGTCATCATCACCAGGACGAAGCCCGCGGCGGCGGCATTGACGTGGAAGGCGGCCTCGGGGCGCGAGGTCCAGTTGAACATCTGGATCGGCATCACCGTGAAGGGCGAGGTGAGCCATTCGAACGACACGAACGGCGGCTCTGCCTTGATGGGCGCCGGCGGCAGGAAGGCGATGAAGGTGAGCGCGCCGATGGTGATGATCGGCGCCGTCTCGCCGATGGCGCGCGCCATGCCGATGATGACGCCGGTGAGGATGCCGGCCGACGAGTACGGCAGGATGTGGTAGCGCACGGTCTGCCACTGCGTGGCGCCGACGGCGTAGGAGCCCTCGCGGATCGCCTGCGGGATCGCGCGGATGGCCTCGCGCGTGGCCACGATCACCACCGGCAGGATGAGGAGCGCGAGGGTCAGGCCGGCCGACAGGATGCTCTGGCCGAAGCCGAACTGGTAGACGAACAGCCCGAGGGCGAGCAGCCCGTAGACGATCGACGGAACCCCGGCGAGGTTGGTGATGTTGATCTCGATGAGGTCGGTCACCCAGTTCTTGCGAGCGTATTCCTCGAGATAGATCCCGGCGGCGACGCCGAGCGGAACGGCGAAGAACGCCGTGGTCAGCATCACCAGCGTCGAGCCCACCCACGCCGACAGGATGCCGGCCTGCGCCGGCCGCCGCGAAGGGAAGTGGGTGAAGAAATCCAGGTCGAGCCGCGGCACGCCGGTGATCGCCATCTCGACGAACAGCGTGAGGAAGGTGAGCACGCCGATCATCAGCGCGAGGGCGCCGACCACGGCGAAGATCGTGTCCCAGCGCTTGCGCGCCGCTATCAATGTGCGCAGTTCAGTAGGCCTCACGGTACCTCTTGCGCAGGATGTGGCCGGCGATGTTGAACACCAAAGT
>DASSPL010000033.1:0-2499 GCA_035699685.1 Burkholderiales bacterium
CCGGAGGCGCTGTACGTCTTCCTGCCGGGCGGCATGGGCATCAACTTCATCAAGCAGTTCGTCGCCGCCGGCATGTCGAAGGACATCCAGCTGGTCGTGCCGCTGTGGGGCTCCGACCAGGACATCATCCGCGCGGTCGGCGACCCCATGCTCGGCCTCTTCAGCGTCGGCCACTGGTCGATCGACTTCGACAACCCGCAGAACCGCAAATTCGTGGCGGAGTTCGAGAAGGAATACAAGCGGCTGCCGACCGGCTATGCCGCTTCAGGCTACGACACGGCGCTGCTCATCGATTCGGCGATCCGCAAGGTGAAGGGCAAAATCGAGGACAAGGATGCGCTGCGCAACGCGCTGCGCGCCGCCGAGTTCAAGAGCGTGCGCGGCGACTTCAAGTTCGGGCGCAACCAGTTCCCGGTGCAGAACTACTACCTGCAGGTGGTCGGCAAGGGCGCCGACGGGCGCATCGCCCACAAGACCCTGGGCCCGGTGCTCAAGGACCGGGGCGATGCGTACGTCGATCAGTGCAAGATGAAGTAGAAGCTACTTGATGCCGGCGCCGGCCCTGGCGCACTGCTCGTCCTGGTCGCCGGTGACGCCGCTCACGCCGACGGCGCCGGTCACCCGGCCGTCGACCATGATCGGCACGCCGCCCGGGGAGGCGAACACGCCCGGCAGGGTGGCCGTGGCCGGACCGCCCTTGTTGATGACATCCGCGAAGGCGCGCGTCGGCCGGCGGTAGGTCGCCGCGGCTTTCGCCTTGCCGATCGCGATATCGTTGCTCGCGTACTGCGTGTTCTCCATGCGCTCGAAGTAGACCAGGCCGCCATGGTTGTCGACCACCGCCACCGCGACGTTCCAGCCGTTCTTCTGGCACTCGGCGATCACGCCGGCGGCGATCTTCTTCGCGGTGGCGGTATTCACGTCGGGGCCGTAATCCGGCCGCCGGTCCTGTGCGGACACGGCAGCGGTGAAGGCGACACCTAACAGCAATGCAAACAGCGGCTTGCGGTTCATGCGGACTCCTCCTCTGGTGGGTGAAGCTAGGGCAGCGCGACTATACGCCGCGCACGCAGGCTCTCGATTTCCTGCGGTGAACAGCCCAGGGCGGCAAGCAATTCCCTGCCGTGCTCGCCGATCTGCGGCGGATCGGCGCGCTTCGGCAGCCGCTGGCCGTCGAATTCCAGGGGAAGGGCGGGCGCGTGAATGGTTTTTCCTCCCACCGTGACATCCAGCAGGCCGCCGAAGGCATTCAGGTGCGGATCGGAGAGCAGATCCCACGGCTTGGAGATGGGCGCGAACGGCAACCCGATGGCCTCGAGCTTGGCCGCGAGCTCGGCCTTTCCGTACCGCTTCGTTATTTCCGCGATGCGCGGAATGAGCCAGCTGCGCTCCTTCACGCGCATGCCGTTGGTCTTCAGCCGGGGATCTTCCTCCACGCCGAACTCGCGGCAGAACACCTGCCACTGGGTATCGGTCACCACGGCGATGAACAGGCGGCCATCCTTCGTCTCGAAGATGTCGTACACGCCCCACGCCGGGCGCTTGACCGACATCGGCGGCGGCTCCTCGCCCGTGAGCTCGTATTGCGCCATGTGCTGGGCCACGAGCAGCGCCGTGGTCTCGAACAAGGAGCTGGTGACGCGCTTGCCCTTGCCGGTGGACTCGCGCTCGCGCAACGCGGCGACGATGCCGAGCGCGGCGAAGGTGCCGCCGAGGATGTCGATCACCGAGGAGCCGGCGCGCAGCGGCCGGTCGGGCAGGCCCGTCATGTAGGCGAGGCCGCCCATCATCTGGGTCACCTCGTCGAGCGCCGGCCGGTGCTCGTAGGGCCCGCGCAGGAAGCCCTTCAGCGAGCAATAGATGAGCCGCGGGTTTCGCTTCTGCAGGTCCTCGAAGCCGAAGCCGAGCTTGTCCAGCGCGCCGGGGCGGAAGTTCTCGGTGAGCGCGTCGCTCGTGTCGATCAGGCGATGCACGAGGTCGCGACCCTCGGCCTGCTTGAGGTCCACGGCGAGGCTCTTCTTGTTGCGGTTGAACACCGGGAAGAAGCCGGAGCCGGCCGCTTCGAGCCGCCGCGTGTTGTCGCCCTCGAGCGGCTCGACCTTGATTACCTCGGCGCCGAGGTCGGCGAGCATGAGCCCGCAGGACGGGCCCATCACCATGTGCGCGAACTCTACGACCCGTACGCCCTCAAGCAGCGGCACGGAATCCTTTGGGCACGCCGGCCAGGGCGAAATGGCCGTAGGTCTGCTCCTGCGGCAGCACGTCGACCATGATCTTGCGCGCGACCATCAGCTTGTCGAGGTCGATGCCGGTGGAGACGCCCATCGCCTCGAACATGAACACCAGGTCCTCGGTGATGACGTTGCCGCTAGCGCCGGGCGCGAACGGGCAGCCGCCGAGCCCGCCGAGCGAGCTGTCGAAGGCGCGCACGCCTTCCTCGTAGGCGGCGAGCGCGTTGGCGAGGCCGAGGCCGCGCGTGTTGTGGAAATGGGCGCCTTC
>DASSPL010000034.1:0-5005 GCA_035699685.1 Burkholderiales bacterium
GCAGCCGCCGCACAGCACGGTCTGCTCGCCGAAGAGGTCCGTCTCGGTCTCTTCCTTGAAATTGGTCTCGATGATGCCGGCCTTGCCGCCGCCGATCGCCGCGGCGTAGGACAGCGCCACGTCGCGCGCCTTCTTCGACGGGTTGCGGTGCACCGCGATCAGCATCGGCACGCCGCCGCCGCCGGCATAGGTCGAGCGCACGGTGTGCCCGGGCGCCTTGGGCGCCACCATCCAGACGTCGAGGTCCGCGCGCGGCTGGATCAGGCCGTAGTGGATGTTGAAGCCGTGGGCGAAGGCGAGCGAGGCGCCTTTCTTGATGTTGGGCTCGATCGACTCCTTGTAGACCTGCGCGTGGTGCTCGTCGGGCAGCAGCACCATGACGATGTCGGCGCCCTTGATGGCCTCCGCCATCTCGGCGACCTTCACGCCGCTCTTCTTCGCCTTGTCCCACGAGACGCCGCCCTTGCGCAGCGCCACGGTGACCTTGATGCCGGAATCCTGCAGGTTCTGCGCGTGCGCATGGCCCTGCGAGCCGTAGCCGATGATGGTGACCTTCTTGCCCTTGATGAGCGAGAGGTCGGCGTCCTTGTCGTAATAGACCTTCATTGAATCCCCCTGGAAGAAACTAGACCCGCAGGATGCGGTTGCCGCGGCCTATGCCGCTCGCGCCGGTGCGAACCGTCTCGATGATGCTGCCGGGCTCGAGCGCGTGGATGAAGGCGTCGAGCTTGCGCCCGTCGCCGGTGAGTTCGATGGTGTACGTATTGTCCGAGACGTCGATGATGCGGCCGCGGAAGATGTCGGCCATGCGCTTCATGTCCTCGCGCTCCTTCTCGCCGGCGCGCACCTTGATCAGCATCAGCTCGCGCTCGATGTGCTGCGCCTCGGACAGGTCGACGACCTTGACGACCTCGATCAGCTTGTTCAGCTGCTTGGTGATCTGCTCGACCACGTCGTCGGACCCGGTGGTGACGATGGTCATGCGCGACATCGACGCGTCCTCGGTCGGCGCCACCGTGAGCGACTCGATGTTGTAGCCGCGCGCGGAAAAGAGGCCCGCGATCCGGGAAAGGGCGCCCGCCTCGTTTTCGACGAGGATCGAGATGATGTGGCGCACTACAGGTCTTCTGAGAGGATCATCTCCGTCATCCCCTTGCCGCCGGGGATCATCGGATAGACGTTCTCCGTCTGATCGGTGATGAAGTCGAGGAAGTACAGCTCTTTCTTGTTGGCGAAAGCCTCGCGCAGCACGGGCTCCACGTCCGCCGGGTTCTCGATCAGCACGCCGCGGTGGCCGTAGCCCTCGGCCAGCTTCACGAAATCCGGCAGCGCGTCCATGTAGGACTCGGAGTACCTGTTGCCGTGGAAGAACTGCTGCCACTGCCGCACCATGCCCATGTACTTGTTGTTGAGGTTGATGATCTTGATCGGCAGGCGGTACTGCTTGCAGGTGGAGAGCTCCTGCAGGCACATCTGGATCGACGACTCGCCGGTCACGCACGCCACGGTGGCGCCGGGATTGACGAGCTGCACGCCCATCGCCGCCGGCAGCCCGAAGCCCATGGTGCCGAGGCCGCCGGAGTTGATCCAGCGGCGCGGCTCGTCGAACTTGTAGAACTGCGCCGCCCACATCTGGTGCTGGCCGACGTCCGAGGTGACGAACGCCTGGCCCTTCGTCACCTCATAGAGCTTCTCCAGCACGAACTGCGGCTTGATGATCTTCGACTTGCGGTCGTACTTGAGGCAGTCCTTCGCGCGCCACGCCTCGATCTGCTTCCACCATGCGCCGATGTCGCGCGGCTTGGCGCCGCGCATCGCCTTGAGGAGGTCTTCGAGCACGTCGGGGATGTTGCCGACGATCGGCACGTCCACCTTCACGCGCTTCGAGATCGACGACGGGTCGATGTCGATGTGGATGATCTTGCGCGGGTTCTGCGCGAAATGGGCCGGGTTGCCGATCACGCGGTCGTCGAATCGCGCGCCGATGGCGAGCAGCACGTCGCAGTGCTGCATGGCCATGTTCGACTCGTAGGTGCCGTGCATGCCCAGCATGCCGAGGAACTGCTTGTCGGTGGCCGGATAGGCGCCGAGCCCCATCAGCGTGTTGGTGCACGGAAATCCCGCCAGCTTGACGAGCTCGCGCAATTGCGCGGACGAGTCCGAAAGGATGACGCCGCCGCCGGTGTAGACCATCGGCCGCTCGGCCTCGAGCAGCAGCTGCACCGCCTTCTTGATCTGCCCGGCGTGGCCCTTGCGCACCGGGTTGTACGAGCGCATGGCGATCGTTTCCGGGTAGTGGAACTCGGTCACCGCCGCGGTCACGTCCTTCGGGATGTCGATCACCACCGGCCCGGGACGGCCGGTGGTGGCGATGTGGAAGGCCTTCTTCATCGACGACGCGAGGTCCTTCACGTCCTTCACCAGCATGTTGTGCTTCACGATCGGGCGCGTGATGCCCACCGTGTCGCACTCCTGGAAGGCGTCGAGGCCGATGGCGTGCGTCGGCACCTGGCCGGCGATCACCACCATCGGAATGGAATCCATGTAGGCCGTGGCGATGCCGGTGACGGCGTTGGTCACGCCCGGACCGGAGGTGACGAGCGCCACGCCGACCTTCCGGGAGGAGCGCGAGTAGCCGTCGGCGGCATGCACCGCGCCCTGCTCGTGGCGAACGAGCACGTGCTTCACCTTGTCCTGCTTGAAGAGCTCGTCGTAGATGAACAGGACCGCGCCGCCGGGATAGCCGAACACATACTCCACGCCTTCTTCCTGAAGGCAGCGAACGACGATCTCGGCACCCGAGAGGGTGCGGGTCTTGACTCGATCCATGGCGGGCGAAAAGCCTTAGAAACCATGATGGTAACATCGTGCGACCATCACCGCCCCGGGGAAGGCGTTCTCTGGCTTCACGCAGCGAACTGTCGGCGTTTCTCGAAAGCGTCGAGCGCCGAGCGTTCAAGCAGGCGGTTTTCGCCGTGCGCGACGAGCAGGCGGCGCTGGACATCGTCCAGGACGCGATGCTGCGGCTCGCCGAAAAGTACGGCGACCGGCCGGCGACCGAGCTGCCGCTGCTCTTCCACCGCATCGTGCAGAACGCCATCCGCGACTGGTATCGGCGGCAGAAGGTCCGTTCCCTGTGGACCACGCTGCTGTCCTCGCTCTCGCCCGGGCGCGGGGAGGACGACGACCAGGATCCGCTGGAAACCTACGAGCCCCCGGGCGGGTCCAATAGCTCAGAAGCGCCGGGGGCGGCCCTGGAGCAGGCTCAAGTACTTGAAATCATTGAGCAAGAATTGACCAAGCTACCGCCGCGTCAACGCGAAGCCTTCATCATGCGTTATTGGGAGGAACTGGACGTCGCTCAGACGGCACGGATCATGGGTTGCTCGGAGGGCAGCGTAAAGACGCACTGCTCCCGGGCGACGCATGCTTTGGCCGCCGCCCTCAAGACCCGAGGCGTGACGCTGTGACGGACGTCCTGATAAGACCATGAACGAACTGCAATTCGCCAGTCGTATCCGCCAGATCCTGAACCGGGGGACCGTCGATGCCCGGTCGGCCGAAAAACTCCGCAAGGCGCGCGAGCTCGCGCTCACCCGGCAGCGCCCGGAGCGCAGCACCGTGCTGCGCTGGGCCGACAACGTGCTCGGCGCGGAGTGGGGCTGGGGCGGCCTGTCGGCGCGCGTGCTGCTGCCGGTGCTGCTTCTCGCCGTGGCCGGCTTCGGCATCTATCGCTGGCAGGAAAGCCAGCGCCTGGACCAGATCATCGAAATCGACGAGAAGCTCCTCAGCGACGACCTGCCGATCGACGCCTATCTCGATCGCGGCTTCCAGAACTGGCTGAAAAAGCGCGCCTCGGAGGAGTGATGCTGCGCGCGCTCGTCGCCCTCCTGTCCCTCGTGATCGCCACCGGGACGGTGGCGCAGACCCCATCGGACGCCGGGAAAAAACCCGCGGCGGTCAAACCCGCTGCCAAGCAGCCCAAGCCCGGCGTGCGCCCGGCGTGGGCGGAGCTCACCGCCGACCAGCAGAAGGTCCTCGCGCCGCTCAAGCCCGACTGGGACACCCTCGAGCCCGAGCGGCGGCAGAAGTGGCTCGCGATCGCCAAGCGCTACCCGAAGATGAAGCCCGAGGAGCAGGAGCGCGTCGCGCGCCGCATGCAGGCGTGGGCCAAGCTCACGCCCGAGCAGCGGCGCGTCGCCCGCGAGAACTACAAGCGCATCGCCAAGGTGCCGCGCGAGGAGCGCAACCGCGACCTGCGCCAGGAATGGGCCGAGTACCAGGCCCTGCCGCCGAGCGAACGCCAGAGCCTCGTCCCCTCCCCTTCCACCGACCCCCGCCGCCAGAAGTAGCGTGACGCCGGGCCTCGCCCGCCGGCTGGCGAGCATGCTCTACGAGGCGCTCCTCGTCTTCGCCGTGGCGTTCTTCGCAGCCTGGCTGTTCTACTTCGCGAGCGGCGGGCTCGACGCCACCGCCGGCGTCGCGCGCGCCGGGCTGCAGGTGTTCATCCTCGCAGTGCTCGCCGCCTATTTCCTCTGGTGCTGGCTGCGCGGCGGGCAGACCCTCGCGATGCGCGCGTGGAAGATCCGGCTGGTCGACGTCACGCCGGGGAAGGCGCTCGCGCGCTTCCTGATCGCTGCTGCCTTGCTACCGATATCGGTGGTGTGGGCGCTCGTCGACCGCGACCGTCAGTTCCTGCACGACCGTCTCGCGGGAACGCGCCTCATTAATACGGGGGATCAAAAGGGGGCGGGTTAGCCCCCTTTTCCTATCTTCGTTCGACCCACCACATCATGAGCACGGCCGCGGCCAGAAACGCCGTGCTCGGCACCGCCGCCGCGGCGAACGGCGTCCAGTTCTGCAACAGGCCAATGTGCGAGAAGAGGCTGTTCAGCATATGGAAGAAGATGCCGAGCATGATGCCGAGGAACACCTTGACGCCGACCATGCCGGCGCGCGCCTGCATGTAGGCGAAGGGCAGCGCGAGCGCCATCATCACCAGCGT
>DASSPL010000035.1:0-5907 GCA_035699685.1 Burkholderiales bacterium
TACGTCGGCACCACGCTCTTCACGGCGCTCAAGTTCTACGACATCGCGAAGCCGATGACGCTGCTGCCGTCGCACTGGGCGACCACCGTGCCGCTCGTCAACCGCACCTTCATGAAGAACCTCGGGCCCGAGACCGAGAAGATCGTGCGCGCCGAGGCGCAGAAGGCCGACCAGCACGTGCTCAAGTGGGCCGCGGACGACATCAAGCGCTCGGCCGCGCTGTGGGAGAAGAACGGCGGCCGCCACATCCAGCTCTCGCAGGCCGAGGGCAAGCGATTTATCGATGAGTCCACCCAAGCCGCGCTGCCGCTCCTTACTGCAACGCCGCAAGCCAAGGAGGACTACCAGGCGTTCGACGCCGCCGCCCGCCGCCACAGGTAATAGGCGACGGCAGGTCGGAATTTCCTGATATTCGTTAACGCCTTACGCCCCGGCCGGCCCCCCGGGGGCGGTAGGATGCTTACCGCACCGAGGGGGGCACTTGAGGACCAGCGCGCAGAAGAAGAACGGCCGTAAGGCGGTAGCTGCCGCTGGCGTGCGTGCCGCCGCGCGCCCGCGGCAGACGCCGGAGCGCTTCCGCCAGACCTTCGACCTCGCCGGCATCGGCATCGCGCACATCAGCCTGGAGGGGGTGATGCTGCGGGTGAACCCCCGCCTTGCCCAGATGTTCGGCTATACGGCGCGCGAGCTGGTCGGCCGCACGGTGGCGTCGCTTTCGCATCCCGAAGACGTGCATGTCAGCGACGAGGAACGCCGCCGCCTGCGCGCGGGCGAGGCCGACTCGGTGCGCTTCGAGAAGCGCTACCTGCGCAAGGACGGCTCGGTGCTCTGGGCGGCGGTCACCATTGCGCTCGCCTACGATGGCGCCGAGCCCTACGACATCTCCTTCGTCGAGGACATCGGCGCGCGCCGCCGGGACGAGGCGCTGCTGCGCCTGGAGCACCTGGTGACGCGCCGGCTGGCCGACGCCGACACCGAGTCGGCCGGCTTGCGCCTGGTGCTGGAGGAGATCTGCCAGGCCGAGGGTTGGGTAAGCGGCCGCTACTTCGCCGTGGACGAGGCCGCGGGCCTGCTGCGCTACGCCGAGAGCTGGGGCAAGGCGGATCCGCTGGTCGACGAGTTCCTGCGCGAATCGCGCACCATGACCTACGCCAAGGGGCAGGCGCTCTCCGGCTGGAGCTGGGAGAAGGGCGCGCCGCTCTGGGTGGCGGAGATCTCGAAGGACCCGCGCGCGACCGCGCCGGCGCGCGCCCTGCGCGGCGGCGCGCTCACTCTGCCGGTGATCGCCGGCGGCCGCACCCTCGGCGTGATGAGCTTCCACCGGCCGCAGCGCCTGGAGCCCGACGAGCGGCTGCTGCGCGCGCTGCAGGTGATCGCGACCCAGGTCGGGCAGTTCCTGCAGCGCAAGCGCAGCGAATCGGTGCTGCGCGAGAGCGAGGAGCGCTTCCGCAGCCTGGTCGAGCTTTCCGCCGACTGGTACTGGGAGCAGGACGCCGACATGCGCTTCGTGCGCCTCGACGGCCCGGACATCGGCGGCATGCCGGCGGCGAACGCCGTCGGCCGGCGCGCCTCCGAGCTGCCCGGCGTCGAGCCGGTGTCGGCGAACTGGGAAGAGCACCGCGCGCTGATCGCGGCGCGCGAGCCGTTCCGCGGCGTCGAGTACGCGGTCACCGGCCGCGACGGCCAGGTGCAGTACCTCGAGGTGAGCGGCGAGCCGCTCTTCGCCGACGACGGCACGCTGCGCGGCTACCGCGGCCTCGGGCGCGACATCACCGCGCGCAAGCGCGCCGAGATGGAGCGCGAGCGCATCGCGCGCCTCTACGCAGCGCTGTCGGGCCTGAACGAGCTGGTGGCGCGGGCGCTGTCCGTGCACGAGCTCCTGCAGGGCGCCTGCGAGCTGGCCGTCTCGAGCGGCAATTTCCAGCTCGCGCTGGTGCGCATGGCGCAGCCGGGCAGCTCGCTCGCCGCGGTGGTGGCGTGCGCCGGCGGGCAGGCGCCGTGGACCGACCGCCCGATCGACGTGCGGCCGGGCTCGCCCGACAGCGAATCGCTCGTCGCGCGCGCCTATCGCTCGGGGCAGCCGATGCTGTCCTCGCACATCGACCTGCCGGCCGGGAATTTCGTCGCGCGCGCCGCCGCCGATACGGGCACGCGCTCGGCCGGCGCCTTTCCGCTGCACCGGCACGGCCGCTGCGTCGGCGCCATGCTGGTGAGGAGCCGCGACGCCGACGCGTTCGAAGGCGATGTCGCGGCGCTGCTCGAGCGCATGGCCGGCACGGTGTCGCGCGGCCTCGACGCGCTCGAGGCGGCGGAGGAGGTGCACCGCTTCCGCCTGGCGCTCGACAACTCGGCCGACACCGTCGCGCTGGTCGATGTCGAGACGCTGCGCTTCCTCGACGTCAACGACACGCTCTGCCGGGCCACCGGCTACACGCGCGAGGAGATGCTCGCGAAGCGCGTGCCCGACCTCCTGCCGTACAGCGCCGACGAGATACGCGCCGCCTACGACGCGCTGATCGCCGAGCCCTCGAAGCCGGGATTCATCCGCACGCACTACAAGTGCAAGGACGGCTCGACCATGCCGTTCGAATCGACGCGCCGCGTGGTGCGCTCGGGCGGCCGCTGGATCCTGGTGGCCGTGTCGCGCGACACGCGCGAGCGCGACGCCGGCGAGGCGGAGCGCGCGGCGATGCGCGAGCGCGACCACGCGCTGGTGAGCGCGCTGGGCGAGATCATCTACGAGTGGCGGCCGCCGACCGACGTGTTCTCGTGGGAAGGCGACTACACCCGCGTCCTCGGCTACTCCGACGAGGAGATCGGCAACGACGGCGCGAGCTGGGACGGCCGCGTGCACCCCGACGACCTGCCGGGGGCGCTCGCCGAGCTCGAGGCGGTCCGGCGCGAGCGGCGCAACTACGACCTGCAGTACCGCCTGCGCCGGCGCGACGGCCGCTACGTCTGGGTGCACGACCGCGGCGTGTGCACCTTCGACGCCGACGGGCGCCTGGTGCGCGTGATCGGCGTGCTCGCCGACGTCGACTCGCGCAAGCAGGCCGAGCAGCGCATCGAGCACCTGGCGAACCACGACGCGCTGACCGGGCTGCCGAACCGCACCCTGCTGCGCGACCGGGTCGAGCAGGCCATCTCGCGCGCGCGGCGCGTGAGCGGCCACGTCGGCCTGATGTTCGTCGACCTCGACCAGTTCAAGCTGGTGAACGACTCGTGGGGCCACCTCGCCGGCGACGCGCTGCTCCTCGAAGTCGGCCGCCGCCTGCGCGAGACGGTGCGCGACGGCGACACGGTGGCGCGCCTGGGCGGCGACGAGTTCGTCCTGCTGCTGCCCGAGCTGACGCGGCCGGGAGACGCCAGCGTGGTGGCGAGCAAGGTGGCCGAGGCGCTCGCCAAGCCGATGGTCATCGAGGGCCGCGAGATGCGCACCAGCGCGAGCATCGGCATCGGCCTCTTCCCGGGCGACGGCGCCGACCTCGAGTCGCTGCTGCAGTGCGCCGACGCGGCGATGTACCGCGCCAAGGAGGCCGGGCGCAGCAACTTCCAGTTCTACAGCGCCGAGATGGGCGCGCAGGCGAGGAGCCGCGTCGAGCTGGAGGGCGGCCTGCGCCGGGCGCTCGAGCGCGGCGAGCTGCGCCTGCACTACCAGCCGCAGGTCGATCTCGTCAGCGGCGAGATCCGCGCCTTCGAGGCGCTGCTGCGCTGGCAGCACCCGGTGCGCGGCATGATCTCGCCGGGCGAGTTCATCCCGGTGGCCGAGGACAGCGGCCTGATCGTGCCGATCGGCCAGTGGGCGCTGCGCGAGGCGTGCCGCGAGACGGCCGAATGGGCCGCGGCGGGGCTGGGCTCGATGAAGGTGTCGGTCAACCTCTCGGCGCGCCAGTTCTGGCGCGGCGGCGTCACCGAGGCGGTGCGCGCGGCGCTGTCCGAGTCAGGGCTCGAGCCCTGGCAGCTCGAGCTCGAGATCACCGAGAGCGTGGTCGCCAAGGACCTGAAGCAGGTGATGCTGACGCTGGAGCACCTGCGCCGCATGGGCGTCACCGTGGCCATCGACGACTTCGGCACCGGCTATTCCTCGCTCGCCTACCTGCGCTCGCTGCCGATCCAGAAGCTGAAGATCGACCGCTCCTTCATCATCGACACCCCGGACGACCCGGGCGCCAGCGCCCTGGTCGCCGAGATCGTGCGCCTCGCCCATGTCCTTTCCCTCGAAGTGGTCGCCGAAGGCGTCGAGACCGACCGCCAGGCGGTGTTCCTGCGCGACGCCGGCTGCGAGGCGATGCAGGGCTTCCTCTTCTCGCGGGCGCTGCCCGCGGCCGGCTGCGCCCAGCTCCTCCGCGGCCGCCGCCGCCTCAGCGTAGGGCACTGAAAATCAAGCTGTATCCGGCTGTCCGGCAGGGTAGACTCACGGCTATAACGAGAACAATAACCAACCAGCCCGTGACAGGAGTTCCGTGCAGCCGACCGACATCAAGAATCCCGACTACTTCCACCAGGTAGTCGACTGCCAGTGGGCCTGCCCGGCCCACACGCCGGTGCCCGAATACATCCGCATGATCGCGGCCGGACGCTACTCCGACGCGTTCATGGTGAACTGGAAGTCCAACGTCTTCCCCGGGATCCTCGGGCGCACGTGCGACCGTCCCTGCGAGCCCGCCTGCCGCCGCGGCCGCGTGGAGGAAGAGAACCAGCCGAAGCCCGAGCCGGTCGCCATCTGCCGGCTGAAGCGCGTCACCGCCGACTACAAGGACAACGCCGACGTCGCGAAGCGCGTGTCTGCTTTCAAAAAAGTAACCAGCAATGGGAAAAAGGTGGTCTGCGTCGGCGCCGGCCCAGCCTCGCTCACCGTCGCACGCGACCTCGCGCCGCTCGGTTATGAAGTCACCGTGTACGACCAGGACCCGCGCGCCGGCGGCATGATCTGGTCGCAGATCCCGCGCTTCCGCCTGCCGCTGGAAGTGATCGACGAGGAGGTGAACTACATCCTCGACCTCGGGGTTTCCTTTAAACAAAGAAAAATCGATTCGCTCAAGCAGCTGATGAGCGAAGGCTGGGACGCCATCTTCGTCGGCTCCGGCGCGCCGCGCGGCCGCGACCTGGACGTGCCGGGAAGGAAAGAGGCGGCGAAGCACATCCACATCGGCATCGACTGGCTCTCGTCGGTGTCGTTCGGCCACACGACGAAGATCGGCAAGCGCGTCATCGTCCTCGGCGGCGGCAACACCGCCATGGACTGCTGCCGCACCTCGCGCCGCCTCGGCGGCGAGGACGTGAAGGTGATCGTGCGCTCGGGCTTCGACGAGATGAAGGCGAGCCCGTGGGAGAAGGAAGACGCCCAGCACGAAGGCATCCCGATCCTGAATTTCCTGGTTCCCAAGACGTTCCAGCACTCCAACGGCAAGCTCACCGGCATGACCTTCGAGAAGGTCAAGGCCGTGTACGACGAGAAAGGCCGCCGCAGCCTCGTGCCCACCGGCGAGCCCGACCAGTTCTTCGAGTGCGACGACGTGCTCGTCGCGGTGGGCCAGGAGAACGCGTTTCCCTGGATCGAGCGTGAGAGCGGCATCGAGTTCGACAAATGGGGTTTACCCGTTTTGGATAAAACCACCTTCCAGTCGACGGTCCCCAACGTCTTCTTCGGCGGCGACTCGGCCTTCGGCCCGAAGAACATCATCTGGGCGGTGGCGCACGGCCACGATGCCGCCATCTCCATCGACAAGCTCCTGCACGCCGAAGACCTGCGCGAGCGCCCGGCGCCGGGCGTGACGCTCATGTCCCAGAAGATGGGCATCCACGAGTGGAGCTACGACAACGAGATCACCGGCGACCAGCGCTACAAGGTGCCATGGGCCGACATCAAGGCCACGCTGAAGAACGTGAAGATGGAGGTGGAGCTGG
>DASSPL010000036.1:0-2333 GCA_035699685.1 Burkholderiales bacterium
CGGTCGATGCGCGCCGCCATGTCGTTGTAGTCGTCGAACACGACGGCCTTGCCGACGTGCTTGTGGATGTTCGTCGCCGCGGCCTTGATCACCGCGCCGTTCGGCGCCAGGTTGCCGCGCAGGACCACCAGGCCTCCCGAGGCTTTCAGCGGGTTGCTGCGCTTGCGGATCACGTCCTCGTTGTAGATCCGCGCGCCTTCGAGGTTCTGGCCGAGCGTATGGCCGTTGACGGTCCGGCAATCGAGATTCAGCAAGTCCTTCAGCTCGGCGAGGAGGGCGCGCAGGCCGCCGGCGTAGTAGAAGTCCTCCATTAGGAACTTGTCGCCCGAGGGGCGCACATTGGCGAGGAGCGGCACCTTGGCCGAGAAATCATTGAAGCGCTCGAGCGGCAGGCGGATGCCGGCGCGGCCGGCCATCGCCACGAGGTGGATCAGCGCGTTGGTGGAGCCGCCCATCGCCAGCAGCGTGACGATCGCATTGTCGAACGATTCCCGGCTGAGGAAGTCGCGCGGCTTCAGGTCTTCCCACACCATGTCGACGATGCGCTTGCCGGTGAGCGTCGCCATCTTGGCGTGATTGGAGTCCGGCGCCGGGATCGATGCGGCGCCGGGCAGCGAAAAGCCGAGGCTCTCGGCGAGCGACATCATCGTCGCCGCGGTGCCCATGGTCATGCAGGTGCCGGGAGAGCGGGCGATGCTGTCCTCGATCTCCTGCCAGTCCTTGCGCGTGATGTTCCCGGCGCGCAGCTCGGCCCAGTATTTCCAGCTGTCGGAGCCCGAGCCGAGCGTCGTCTCGCGCCAGTGCCCCGAGAGCATCGGCCCCGCCGGCAGGTAGATCGCCGGCAGGTTCATGCTGATCGCGCCCATCACCAGCGCCGGCGTGGTCTTGTCGCAGCCGCCCATCAGCACCGCGCCGTCGGCCGGATAGGAGCGCAGCAGCTCCTCGGTCTCCATGGCGAGGAAGTTGCGGTACATCATCGTCGTCGGCTTCTGCATCGGCTCGGCGAGCGACATCGCCGGCATCTCGACCGGGAAGCCGCCCGCCTGCCACACCCCGCGCTTCACCTCCTCGACGCGCTGCTTGAAGTGCGTATGGCAGGTGTTGATGTCCGACCAGGTGTTGATGATCGCGATCACCGGCTTGCCGGCGTAGTCGCTGCGGTCGTAGCCCATCTGCGCGGTGCGCGAGCGGTGGCCGAACGCGCGCAGGTCGTCCGCGCCGTACCAGCGATGGCTGCGCAGCTCCTCGGGTTTCTTCTTCTGCATTAGTCGAACTTGGCGCCGGATTCCTTGACCACCTTCGCCCACTTGCCCTGCTCGGCGCGCAGCCACTCGCCGAAGTGCTCGGGGGTATTGGTGCGCACCTCGGTGCCCTGCTTGGCGAAGCGCTCCTTCATCTCCGCGGAGTTGAGCACCTTGGTCAGCTCGGCGTTGAGCTTGGCCACTGTGTCGCGCGGAATGCCG
Source organism: Burkholderiales bacterium (assembly GCA_035699685.1). Lineage (GTDB taxonomy): Bacteria > Pseudomonadota > Gammaproteobacteria > Burkholderiales > SG8-39 > SCGC-AG-212-J23. The sequence goes on from DASSPL010000036.1 coordinate 1,464, forward strand.
GTGGGACCGACCACGCCCTGGAACGAGCCGGTCTCGAACCCCGGCAGGCCTTGCTCCGCGACGGTCGGCGTGTCGGCCGCCGAGGGCACGCGCTGCGCGCTCGAGATGCCGAGCGCGCGCAGGCGGCCGCCCTGCACCGTGGGCCAGGTCGCCAGCATGCCATTGAAGAGCACGTCCGCCTGACCGGCGGCGACGGCCGCGACGGCGTCCGAGCCGCCTTTGTACGGGATGTAGGCCCACTGCACGCCGGTGCGCTGCGCGAACTCGATGCCGGCGAGGTGCGGCGCGCCGCCGATGCCGGACATCGCGAAGTTGAGCTTGCCGGGATTCGCCTTGGCGAACGCGACCAGCTCCTTGATGTCCTTGGCCTTGACCGAGGGATGCACCGCGAGCACGTGCGGCGAGTACGACACCATCACCACGGGCGTGAAATCCCTCGATGGATTGAAAGGCAGCTGCGCGTACACGCTCGCGCTGATCACCAGCCCGCCGACGTCGGTGAGAAGCAGCGTGTAGCCGTCGGGCGCGCTCTTCGCGACGAAGTCGGCGCCGACGTTGCCGTTCGCACCCGGCTTGTTCTCCACGATTACCGGCTGGCCCCAGGCCTCGTTCAGCTTCGGGCCGATCTGGCGCGCGAGGATGTCGGAGGTGCCGCCGGCCGCGTAGGGCACGATGATGCGGATCGGCTTGTTGGGATACGCCTGCGCTTGCACCGCGGCGGCGATGGCAAATAGAACCGCTCCGACCAGCATTCTCATGGGGATTTCCTCCGTGGGTAGCGCACTTTACCGCAGGATCGAAGTAAACTCGCGGCCTTCCCGACAGGAGCCGCAATGAAGCGTCTTTTCGCCTGCGTATTGCTGGCCTTGA
>DASSPL010000037.1:0-7771 GCA_035699685.1 Burkholderiales bacterium
ATGGTGATCTCGGGCACGCACGCCCTCGACGTCGTCATGTGGATGATGGAGGCGAAGAAGCCGGTGGAGATCTATGCGCGGTCGGTGGACAAGGCGCTGGGGCCGCTGTGCAAGGGGATCGACGCCACCGCCGGCGTCATCACCTTCGAGGACGGCAGCATCTATCACTCCGTGATTTCGTGGGCACTGCCGGTCGTCTGGCCCGGGGCGGTGTACAGCCTGGAGGTGGGCATCACCGGCACGGAGGGCGTGATCACCGTCGACGACACGCATCGCGACATCGTCCTCGCCACCACGAAGGAGAGCGGCGAGGGCTATGCGCCCGACAGGGTGCGCCGGGTCGACTTCCTCGGCAGCTATCCGCCAGGCGACATGGTGCTCGGCGAGCTGCGCGGCCCGATGCGCGAGGAAACCGAGCAGTGGCTGAACCGCATCTGCATGGACCTGCCGACGCAGCACGCCACTGCCGCGGAGGCCCACAACCGGCTGATGCTGACCAAGGCATTCGACAAGTCGGCGCGGCTGAAGAAGCCGGTCGGGCTGCCGATCGCCGAGGAGTAGCGGCTCAGCGGCCGCGCTTGGCCTCGACCAGGTCCAGGCAGCGGAGGAACACCGAATCGGGCGGCGTGCCGCGGCCGTTCAGCCAGCCTTCGACGCTCTCGACCGGAACGCCGAGATAGCGCGCCAGCTTGTGCTCGCCGCCGATGGCGAGGCAGGCATCGTGCAGCGTCCGGATGTAGATATGCGAGTTCTGGGACGTCGAGGGGCATATATCGTGCATCCCCGAATGTTGCCGGGAGATTCCCGACAAAAGCGGGTAGTGCGGGCTCTTATTTCCTGTCGCTCTTCGCCCCACGACCTCGCGCCAGCTCGGCGCGCAGGCGCTCTTCGCGCGCGCGCTCCTCGGGCGTGAATTCGGCGCCGAAGTCCTCGGACTCGAATATCTGACGGATCTCGATCTCGGCCTCGGTGCCGGGCATCGGATTGGGGCAGCGCTTGACCCATTCGATCGCCTCCTGCTTCGACTTGCACTGCCAGATCCAGAAGCCGGCGACGAGCTCCTTGGTCTCGGCGAACGGGCCGTCCGTGACGATGCGCTTGTCGCCCGAGAACTTGACGCGCGCGCCCTTGCTGGAGGGCTGCAGGCCCTCGCCGGCCTGCATGATGCCGGCCTTCACCAGCTCTTCGTTGTACTTTCCCATGGCCTCCAGCAGCTCGCGGCTCGGCATCCTGCCGGCCTCGGAATCCTTGCTCGCCTTCACGATCACCATGAATCGCATGTCCGTATCTCCTTTCAGGTTGAGGTGCCTACCGCCCTGGTCGAACGGGCGCGGCCGAAATCGACAGGCACGGGTATTGCGGACGCTGTCCCGGCCATGGACATTACCCAGCTCATTCTGGACGACCACCACGAGCAGCGCCGCCTCTTCTCCATCCTGGACCAGATCGACCCGGGCGACACGCGCGCCCTCCAGGCGATCTGGGCACGCCTCTCTGCCTTCCTGGAGATCCACGCCGAAGCCGAGGAGCGCATCTTCTATCCCGCCCTGCTGAAGGTCGGCGAGGGCGCGGGCGGCAAGGAAGACGCCGAGGACGAGACCGAGCACGCGATCCGCGACCACAACAAGATCCGCGCGGCGGTCAAGGCGGTGGCGAAGCACGCGGTCGGCAGCCCCGCCTGGTACGCGGCGATCGCCGCGGCCAACAAGGAAAACGGCGACCACATGGCCGAGGAGGAGCGCGAGGGGCTGACCGACTTCCGCCGCACGGCGGATCTCGCCAGCCGGCACAGGCTGGCCGTGGCGTTCGCCGCCTTCGAGGCGATGAATTTCGAGGGCGTCAGCCCGGTGCAGAAGGACCCGAAGGCGTACGTCGCGGCGCACAGCCCGTAAAATTCGGTCGCCCGCATGGCGACCGCGCCCCTCAATATCGCAGTGATCGGCCTCGGCTGGTGGGGCCGCATCATCGTGCCGCTCGCGCGCACGAGCGAGCGCCTGAAAGTGGTGCGCGTCGCCGACCCGGATCCGAAAGCCGCCGAGTTCGCGCGCTCGCAGGATGTGCCGCTGTCGACGTTCGACCGCATCCTGGACGACCCGGACGTCCAGGGCGTGGTGCTCTGCACGCCGCACACCCAGCACACCGAGCAGATCGTGCGCGCCGCCAACGCGAAGAAGCACGTGTTCTGCGAGAAGCCGCTTTCCCTTTCCCGCCAGGATGTGCTCCGCGCCGTCGACGCCTGCAACCGGAACGGCGTGCAGCTCGCCGTCGGCCACGAGAAGCGCTTCGAGCCGCCGATCCAGGAGCTGATGCGGCTGGTGCAGTCCGGCGAGCTCGGCACGCCCCTGCAGGTCGAGGCCAACTTCGTGCAGGACAAGTTCCTCTCGCTCCCCGCCGACAACTGGCGCCTGTCGGCGAAGGAAGCGCCGGCCGGGCCGATGACCGCCACCGGCATCCACCTGCTCGACCTGTCGGTGGGCGTCTTCGGGCCGGCCGATAAGGTATTCGCCTCGGTCAGGACCCTCGGCAGCCAGCTCGTCAACGGCGACACGCTCGGCATCCTGGTGAATTTCAGGAGCGGCGGCAACGCGCTGCTCAGCGCCATCCTCGCGACGCCGTTCGACGGCCGCTTCGCCGTCTATTGCAGCAAGGGCTGGGCGGAGGTGCGCGACAAGGCGCACCCGGAGGCGCCGGAGGGGTGGACTCTCACGGTCACCCGCAGGGGAAACACCCGGACCACGCGTGAATTTCCCCCCGCCAGGGCGGTGCTTGCGAACCTGGAAGCGTTCGCCGGCGCCGCAACGGGCGGCGCGCCTTATCCTGTGCCGCAGGAGCAGATGATCGCCAACGTCTCGGCGCTCGAAGCCATATTCAGGTCCGCGCAAAGCGGCCGCATAGAACAAGTGGAGAACAACTGATGCGCCTGGGAACGTTCATGATGCCGCTGCACCCGCCGAAGCGGCAGCCGCACGAGACCTATCCCGAGGACCGCGAGGCGATCCTGCTCGCCGACAAGCTCGGCTACAGGGAAGCGCTGGTCGGCGAGCACGTCACGGATCTCGCCGAGAACGTCACCTCGTGCTGCATGTTCCTGGCGAGCGTGGCGAACGAGACCAAGCAGATCGTGCTCGGCACCGGCACGGTGAACATGCCGAACTCGCATCCGGCGGCGATCGCGGCGCAGGTGGCGATGCTCGACCACATGCTGAAGGGGCGTTTCCTGTTCGGCATCAGCCCCGGCGGCCTGATGTCGGACGCCGAGGTGTTCGGCAACTACAAGAAGGACAGGAACGCCATCTTCCTCGAGTCGATCAACATGGTGCTCGACATCTGGAAAGGCGAGCCGCCGTACAACCTGCAGGGGCAGTTCTTCGGCGTCAGCACGCAGAACACGCAGATTCCGGAGATCGGGCAGGGCGCCATCATCAAGCCCTACCAGAAGCCGCATCCGCCGATCGTGGTGACGGCGGTCGCGCCGCACTCGAAGGGCGTCACCGAGGCCGCCAAGCGCGGCTGGGACCCGATCTCGGCCAACTTCCTGCTGCCCGAATGGGTGGCGAGCCACTGGCCGCGCTATGTCGAAGGTTGCGAGGCGAGCGGGAGAAAGCCCGACGGCAGGAACTGGCGCGTGGCGAAGTCGATCTTCGTCGCCGACGACGACAAAGTGGCGAAGCGCTACGGGCACGGCGCCGAAGGCCCGTACCACTTCTACTTCAAGCAGCTCATCCGCAAGCTGGTCGGCGCGGGCAACCGCGGCAATCTTTTCAAGCTCGACCCGAGCGAGCCGGATTCGGCGATCACCGCCGACACCATGACGCCGCGGCTGGTCCTCGCCGGCTCGGTGAACAGCGTGGTCGAGCAGATCCTCGCGTTCCGGGAGAAAGTCGGGCCGTTCGGCACGCTTTACTACCCATGCCACGACTGGGTCGACCCGAAGCTCGCCCGGCGCTCGATGGAGCTCATGGCGGAGCAGGTGATGCCGAAAGTGAACGCTGCGCTTAAGGAGTAAAGCGGCGCCGTAGTCCGTACAGGATCGCGACCAGGCGCTTCATTCGCACCACGTGGATGTCGTCGCCGCGGCGCCGGCGCGCGTGCCAGAACGCGCGGTTGCGCGCGAAAGCTGCGTTGCTGATGGTGCGGATGGCCATGCTGCTCGTCCGTGGCGAAGACGAAGCAAATTCTGCGCTCGGCTGGCTTAAGCGCGCATTAAAGAATCAGCGCACGACCAGCAGGCCGACGTACTGGATCACGAACCAGCCCGCCATCAGGCCCATGGTGATCATCAGGAGGCGGCGGTCCCGGGCGAGCGGCTCGCACTCCGGATGCACCGGGCGGCCTTTCATCTGGCGGGCGGTGCGGTGCATGTGCAGGAAGGCGACCAGGGCGCCGATGGTGGTCACCAGCAGGCCGACGGTCTCCAGGATCCAGGTGGTCATCTCGCCCCCTCTAATTATTTTGAAAACGCGCCTAGTCTATCTTTATCTGCGCTTCCTTCAGGAATTCGCCCCAGGCCTGGGTCTCGCGCCGCACCAATTCCGTGAATTCCTGCGGCGACTTCGACACCTGCACGCTCATCATCTGCCTGGCGAGGCCCTCCTTCTGCTCCGGGCGTGTCAGGACCGCCACTACGGACGCGTGCAGCTTGTCCACTACGGGCCTCGGCGTCGCCGCCGGGGCGAACATGCCCTGCCAGGCGTTGGTGCCGATTCCCGGATAGCCCTGCTCGGCGAGCGTCGGCACGCCGGGCAGCTCGGCCATGCGCTCGGCCGGGATGGCGGCCAGCGCCTTGAGCTTGCCGCTGCGGATGTGCGGCAGGAGCGAGGCCATGTTGAAGAAGGCGATCTGCACCTCGCCGGCGATCAGCGCCGGGATGGCCTGGCCGGCGCCGCCCTTGTAGGGCACGTGCGTCATCTGGATGCCGGCGGCCTTCATCAGGCGCTCGGCGTCCAGGTGCGGGTAGCTGCCCAGGCCGACCGAGGCGAAGTTGATCTTGCCCGGCTCCTTCTTCGCCGCCGCCACCAGCTCGGCGATGGTGTTCGGCGCGAAGCTCGCGCTCGCCACCACGATGTGCGGGATCTCCACCAGCTTGGCGATGCCGACCAGGTCGCGCGAGGGCTTGATCTTCAGCTGCTCGGCGAAGGTGTTCTCGTTGATCGCGTTGGTCGACACGTTGCCCACCAGCAGCGTGTAGCCATCCGGCGCCGCCCTGGCCGCCGCCTCGAGCGCGATGTTGCCGTTCGCGCCCGGACGGTTCTCGACGAGGAACGTCTGGCCGAGCGACTCGGTGAGCCGCGCGGCGACGATGCGGGCGATGATGTCGGTGGCGCCGCCGGGACCGTAGGGCACGAGGATGCGCACCGGGCGGTTGGGATAGTCCTGGGCGCTCGCCGTCGCGGCGAGCATGCAAAACAGCGCTGCGAGCAATCTCATGGCTGCTCCTCCCGCGTGGGATCATAGCCCAATGCGAACCGTCGACATCCACGCCCACTGGTATCCGGAGGAATGGCTGCGCGTCTTCCAGAAGGACGGCGCGGCCGAAGGCGCCAGCCTCGAGCGTCGCGACGGCAAGTACCACCTCAAGGCGAAGCACATCACCAACGCGTTCGACGAGCGCTTCGTGGTGGTGTCGGAACGGATCGCCGAGATGGACAAGCGCCGCGTCGACGTCCACTGCCTCTCGCTCACCACTCCGATGGTGTACTGGGCTTCGCCCGGCCTTGCGCTGGCGCTCAGCCAGGCGTTCAACGACGCAGCCAGCGCAGCGCACAGGAAGCACCCTCAACGCCTGCTGGGCCTCGCCATGGTCCCCATGCAGTCGCCGGAGATGGCGGTGAAGGAGCTCGAGCGCGCGTCGAAGCTTCCCGGCATGAAGGGCATGTACCTCGCCACCAACGTGAACGGCGAGGAGCTCGACGACAGGAGGTTCTGGGACGTCTATGCCAAGTGCGAGGAGCTCGGCTGGCCGATCTTCCTGCACCCGGTCGACACCATCGGCGGCGAGCGCACGAAGAAGTACTACCTCAAGAACCTGTGCGGCAATCCCTACGACACCGGCGTCGCCGTTGCGCACCTCATCTTCGGCGGCGTGATGGACAGGTTTCCCAGGCTGGAAGTCAACCTGCCGCATGCCGGCGGCACGTTCCCGTGGCTGATCGGGCGCTGGGAGCACGGCCGGAAGGTGCGCCCCGAGCTCAAGCACATGAGCAATCCCGTGGATTCCTACCTGCGGCGCTTCACCTACGACACCATCGGCCACGACGACCGCATCAACGCCGCGCTGGTCAAGCTCGTCGGCGCCGACCGCGTCACGCTCGGCTCCGACTATTGCTTCGACATGGGCCTCGACGATCCGCTCGCCACCGTCAACCGCATCCCTGGCATTTCAGAGCAGGAAAAGCAGGGCATCGCCGGCGGCAACGCGCTCAAGCTGCTAAGACTCTAATTCTGTACGACGTACGTAATTTTCTTGTCAGCTCGAAAATTCGAAGCTGTCGGGATAATTACGTACGTCGTACGGATCTCGCGACCCAGGCCACCGGCATCGAAGTGCAATCCTTCGCCCCGAGTCCGGACTTCGAGGCGCGATCGAATGAAGCGAGCGCGCCGGAGGTGACGGGCGAGTCATAGCCGAGCGCCTTGGCCTCGGCGACCATCTCGGCGAGGTCCTTCTTCAGCGTGTCGATGGTCACCGTGGGCGATTTGTTCTCCTTGCCGGCGAGGGCTTCCGCGATCGAAGGGCCGCGGTTCTTGAGCATCGCCGGCGCGCCTGATGTGTCGGCGAGGATGTCCATCAGCCGCTTCGGGTCCAGGTCGAGGTGCCCGACCAGCGACAGCGCTTCGCCGAGCGCCTGCCAGTAGACGATGAGAGGGAGGTTGATGGCGAGCTTCATGCTCGCGCCGGCGCCCGCGGGTCCCACGTGCTCGACGCGCCGGCACATCTGCTCGAGCACCGGCCGCGCGCGAGCCACGTCGGCGTCCGCGCCGCCGACGAAGCCGAAGAGCTTGCCTTCCTTCGCCGGCCCTACCGTGCCGCCCACCGGGCACTCGACGAACGCGCCGCCGGCCTTGCGCACACGGGCGGCGAGGTCCTTGAAGACCTCCGGCCGCACGGTGCTCATCTCGATGAAGAGCTTGCCCTTCGCCGCCGGCAGCATGCGGTCGTAGACCTCGTTGACCGCGGCCGCGTCCGCCAGGATGCTGACGATGACCTCGCATTGCGAGGCCAGCTCGGCAGGATCGGCTGCGACTTTCAGCCCGGTGGCCCGCGCCTTGTCGGCGCTGCGGTTCCAGACCATCATCTCGTGCCCGACGCCCGCCAGCCGCGACGCGATCGCCGCGCCCATCTTGCCGATGCCTGCGATGCCGATCTTCATACGGTGAATACCTCGCTCGTTTCGATTGCGACCGATACCCTGTCGCTCGAGGGCGCATGGTACGAGCCCGCGGGCGGCGCCGCGAAGAACGCCGCGCTGCTGTTTCACGGCAACACGATGAATTTCTACAGCGGCGCGCCGCGGTTCCTGCCGCCCGCGCTCGCAGAGATGGGCCTCGCCAGCCTGGCCTTCAACCGCCGCGGCCATGACATCCTCGCGATCCGCGACAGCCGCGCCGCCGAAGGCGCCGCGTTCCAGACCTATGACGAGGCGATTGCCGACAACCGCTACGCCGCGCAGTGGGTCGCCGGGCGGGGATTTCCCAATCCCGTCGTGATCGGCCACAGCAACGGCGGCATGCTCGCGGTGCGCCACGTTGCCGACCATCCGGAGACGCGCGC
>DASSPL010000038.1:0-3640 GCA_035699685.1 Burkholderiales bacterium
CGGCCTCCAGAAAAACAAAGCGCCCGCATCGTTTCCGATGCGAGCGCGGTTGAATTTAGCTGAGCCTGACCCCTGAATGTCTCCGGGACGCAACGCTCCTCAGCGGGGGCATTCTAACTGGTCCTATTTCCTTTTTCTAGCCGTTAAAGACCTTCATCCTCGGGGGATGAATTCAGCCATAGTGGCCAGCGTCGTCTTCCTGAAGATCCAGGATTTCTCCCGCCGTCCGGCGAGCGAGCAGGCCCGCATGCGCGCGCAGCTCGAAGCCGTGGTTGCCGTGGTGACGGCCGAGCTGCCGCCGCGTGACCGTGTAGTGGTGGAAGCGTCGGACGGCGCGGCCATCGTGGTGCTGGCCGACCCGCTGGCCGCGCTGCGGCTAGGCGAGCGCGCCCTGACCGCGTCCGCCGCCGGGCTGCCGCTGTCGGCGGGGCTCAACCACGGCACGCTGCAGATCACCGGCGGCAAAGGCGGCGAAGGCATCCGCGGCGACGGCATCGCCGTGGCCGCGCACGTGGCGGAGTTCGCCGCCGCTTCCCGCCTGCTCGCCTCGCGCGCGTTTCGCGACGCGGTCGCAGACAGCGCGCCCGGGCGCGAGGCGGCGCTCGTGGCCGCGGGCACGTTCTCCGACGCCGCGCTGCGCTCGCACGAGGTGTTTGCCTTCCACGAGAAGGCGCTCGCGCACCGGCGCCGGCGCTACGCCGCGGCGACCGTGGCGATGATCGTGGCGCTGCTCGGGGCGGGAATCGGCTGGCGCATCACGGTCGAGGGCGGCGGCAAGCCTTTCGCCGACACGGTGATGACGGACTATCCCTACGTGCGCGCGCTGGTCCAGCGAGTGAGCTACTGATGGCCAGGAAGACGACGAAGATCGGCCGCTACAAGATCCTCGGCGAGCTCGGCCGCGGCGCGATGGGCGTGGTCTACAAGGCCGAGGACCCGAACCTCGACCGGACCGTGGCGCTGAAGACCATCATCCTCGAGGCCGAGGGGCGCGACGAATACCGCAAGCGTTTCTTCCTCGAGGCCAAGGCGGCCGGAAAGCTCAACCACCCGCACGTGGTCACGACTTTCGATTGCGGCGACCACGAAGGCATGGCGTACCTCGCCATGGAGCTCGTCGAAGGCACCGACCTGCGCACCCGCATGACCGCGGAGGGCGTGACCGCGCTGCAGGCGGTCGAGATCGCGCGCCAGGTCGCCGAAGGCCTCGCCTACGCGCACGAGCGCGGCATCGTGCATCGCGACATCAAGCCGGCGAACATCATGCTGGACGCGCAGGGGCGCGCGAAGATCATGGACTTCGGCCTCGCGCGCTCGCGGCTTGCCGACCACAAGACCAGCACCGGCATGGTGCTCGGCACGCCGCGCTACATGTCGCCCGAGCAGATCGCCGGCCAGCCGGTCGACCAGCGCTCCGACATTTTTTCGCTCGGCATCGTGCTCTACGAGATGCTCACCGGCACGCGTCTTTATTCCGGCGAGGACATCCACCAGGTGCAGCACGCCATCCTGCAGACCGAGCCGGTGCCGCCCACGCGCGTCGTGCCCGGCCTGCCGGCGATGCTCGATTTCGTCGTGGCGCGCGCGCTGAAGAAAGACGCCGCGGTGCGCTACCAGGATGCGCGCGAGCTCGCCGGCGACCTGACCACCTGTCTCGCCGAGCTGCGCAGCCAGGGCGAGCGTTCCGGCGAAGTCGGCGACGGCAGCCGTACCGTGAAGCTGGAGCCGTCCGCTCCGCAGGATGCGCCGATGGCGGCGGCGATCGCCGTCGACACGCGCCTGCCGCTCTCCCGCCTGCTCGACAACACCGCGGCGCTGAAGCGCATCCACGGCGCGGAGAGGAAGCTGGCGCGCGTGCCGCGCCCGGTGGGCCTGGTCCGCAGGATCTTGCGTGACGCCGCGGTGCGGCGGCTGTGCGTGGCCGCGGTATTCGCCGGCGCCGCCGGCGTGGGCGTCGTCCTGCTCTAGCCCTCGAAGGTGATGAGGCCCATGCCGGTGGTCATGGGCGCGTAGTAGTGGCGATGCAGGCGTTTCCCGCCGACTGCGCCGCGCATCGTCAGCCACATGATCAGCTCCACCGCCTCGGCGCCGGCCTCTTCCATGATGCGCTGGTGGGTAATGCCGGCGAGACCCTCGGGGTCCGCCTCGAGCTGGTCCATGAACCACTGGTCGAAGCTCTCGTTCATGTAGCCGAAGCGCTTGCCCTGCAGCTGGTGCGACATGCCGCCGGTGCCCATCACCACCACGCGCGTGTCCGCCGGATAGGCCTCGACTGCTTTTCTGATCGCAACCCCTAATCGAAAGCAGCGCCGCGCCGTCGGCAGCGGATGCTGGATGACGTTCACCTGCAGCGGGATGGCGCGCACCGGCCAGTCCGTCGCGCTATGGGGAAAGCAGAGGTTCATCGGCACCAGGAACCCGTGCTCGACGGCCATCTCCTGGCAGAGCGTCAGGTCGAACTCGTGCTCGTAGACCAGCGCCTCGGCGAGGTGGATCGAGAGGTCGAGATCGCCTTTCACCTGCGGCAGCGGCCGCGTGCCGAAGCCCTCGTCGCCGATCGCGTAGTCCTCGGCGACGCCGAGCGCGAAGGTCGGGTACTGGTCGAAGGTGAAGTCGGCGCCGTGGTCGTTGTAGACCACGATGGCCACGTCGGGCCGGATGTTCTTCAACCATTCCCGTACCGGGACATAGGCATCGAACAGCGGCTTCCACGCCGGCTCCTGCGTCCGGTTGCGGTCGACCACCGGACCGATCGACGGCACGTGCGACAGGCCGATGCCGCCGACGATGCGGCCCATTACCTGGCGTCGCCGATCTTGCGCGTGGCGAGGAACTGCTCGTAGGTCTCGCCGCGCATCTTTGCGCCCATCTGGTAGAGGCCGTTGCCGGTGACCGAGCCGACCTTCAGCATGAAGTAGATGTTCATGCCGGCATCGATCAGGCCCTGGAAGTCGCGCTTGCGGATGAGGTTCTTCTCCGCTTCGGTGAGGCCGAAGCGCGCCATGAAGGCTTCCTCGTCGCGCTTGAAGGCGTCGCGCTCCGCCGGGGAGCAGAGCGCGGCGCACATCCGGTTGAGCCGCCTGCCGCGCAGCGAGAGCCGCAGGTCGAAGATGCTGGTGTTCGGGATCGGCCCGCTTATTTGCGTGACTACTTGCCGCCCCATACTTCGTTGGCTGTTTCGATGCAAAGGCGGAGCTTGGCCTTCTCCTGCTCGACGGTCAGGTTGTTGCCGTGGTGCGTGCTCGAGAAGCCGCACTGCGGCGAGATGCACAGGTTCTCGAGCGGCACGAACTTCGCGGCCTGCTCGATTCTCTTCTTCAGGGAATCCTTGGATTCGAGCTGTGGCAGCTTGGAGCTGACGAGGCCAAGTACCACGCGCTTTCCCTTGGGCACGAACCGCAGGGGCTCGAAGCCGCCCGAGCGCTCGTCGTCGTACTCGAGGAAGAAGCCGTCGACGTCCAGGCCGGTGAAGACACGCTCGGCGACGAAGTCGGCGTAAGCGCCGGCCGCGAGCCAGGTGCTCTTGAAGTTGCCGCGGCAGGTGTGGATGCACACCGTCATGTCGTCGGGCACGTCCCTGATCGCCTCGTTCACCGCCCGGGCGTACATCTCGGCGTCCTTCTTCGGGTCGTCGCCGAGG
>DASSPL010000039.1:0-6660 GCA_035699685.1 Burkholderiales bacterium
GGGATAGATCACCACCTCGCCGCGCGTCGTCTTGAAGACGCGCTTCATGCCGCCGAGCACGGCCTTGCCGAGCTCGCCGAACTCCGGTCCGCGATGGTCCATCGTCGCCGCGTCGATCGCGCGCAGCACGCGGTCCGGGACATTCGTCGGTCCCGGTATCTGAAGAAAGTGTCGCCCTGCCTTGTGGGTCATAAGCTCCGCCAATGTCTTTTTTGCATTTTGCATGCAAAAATTAGAGCCATGCAAGCCGCGATCACCCCCATAACGCGCCAACCCCTTCATGAGTTGGCCGTCGACCGACTGCGTGACCTCATCGTTCAAGGTGACCTCTCCCCGGGAGAACGTCTAAACGAGCGCATGCTTTGCGAGCGGCTCGGCATCTCGCGCACGCCCCTGCGCGAGGCGATCAAGTTGCTGGCTACCGAGGGATTGGTGCGGCTGCTGCCGCACCGCGGTGCGCAGGTCGCGCCGCTGGAGGCCCGCCGCCTCGCCGATACCCTCGAGGTCATGGGCGCGATGGAAGCGCTGGCCGGAGAGCTCGCCTGCCGCCAGGCGAGCGCGGCACAGCTCGCCGGCATCCGCGCATTGCACGACGAAATGCTGGCGAAATACGCCGCGCGCGATCTGGCGGGCTATTTCCGCTGCAACCAGGCGATTCACCTGAAGATCGTCGAAGCCGGCGGCAATCCGGTCCTGGCCGGCATCTATCGGCAACTCAACGCCAACGTGCTGCGCGCACGCTACATGGCGAACCTTTCGCAGGAGCGGTGGGACGCCGCCATGCGCGAGCACGAGGCGATCATGACCGCGCTCGAGGCGCGCGACGCGCAGCGGCTGACGCGCCTGCTGCGCGAGCACCTGGCGCTCAAGCTGGCCGCGGTCCTGAACGCGGTCGAGAAAGCGGCTTGAACGCGCCGACGTCGCCGATCCGGCTGGCGCCGGGACGCTCGGCGCTGGCCGAGCGGCTGCGCAAGGCGCTCGATGCCGAGGTCTACTTCGACCGCGCGAGCCGCGGCCGCTACTCGACCGACGCATCCATCTACCAGGTCGAGCCGGTCGGCATCGTCGTCCCACGCACCGAAGAAGCCGCGCGCGGCGCGATCGCCATCGCCGCAGAGGAAGGCATCCCCATCCTGCCGCGCGGCGCCGGCAGCTCGCAATGCGGTCAGGCGGTGGGCGAGGCGCTGATCATCGACCATACCAAGCACCTCAACCGTATCCTCGAGGTCGACGGTGAGCGCGCCGTGGTTCAGCCCGGGGTCGTGCTCGATGCGCTCAACGCCGCGCTGCGACCGAAGGGCTTGTGGTTCCCGGTCGATGTATCCACCAGCGCTCAAGCCACCCTCGGCGGCATGGCGGGCAACAACTCGTGCGGTTCGCGCTCCATCGCCTACGGCAACATGGTGCACAACGTGCTCGCGATCGACGCGCACACCGTCGGCGGCGAGACGTGGCGCTTCGGCCCGATGGGCGATTCCTCGGGAGCGCGCGGCTACCAGGAATTCGTCGCGCGCCTGCGCGTGCTATACGAGCGCGAACGGGAGGAGATCGAGGCGCGCTTTCCCAAGGTGCTGCGCAAGGTCGCCGGCTACAACCTGGACCATCTCGGGCCGCCGCACGCCAATGCCGCACACATCCTGGTGGGCTCCGAAGGCACGCTGGCGTGGTCCGAGAGGCTGCACCTCAAGCTGTCGCGCATTCCGCCGAAGCGCGCGCTCGGCGTGTGCCATTTCCCAAGGTTCTACTCGGCGATGGAGCTCACCCAGCACATCGTGAAGCTCGGCCCGAGCGCCGTGGAGCTCGTCGACCGCACGATGATCGGCCTCGCGCGCGACATCGGCGCGTTTCGCGCCACGGTTGACCGGTTCATCCGCGGCGAGCCCGATGCCATCCTACTGGTCGAGTTTGCCGGCGAGGACGACCAGGCCCGGCGGCTGAAAGAGCTGGTCCAGCTCATGGCCGATCTCGGCCTGCCCGGGTCCGTAGTCGAAGTCACCGACGCGCGCCAGCAGCGCGACATCTGGGAGGTGCGCAAGGCCGGCCTCAACATCATGATGTCGATGAAGGGTGACGGCAAGCCGGTGTCGTTCATCGAGGACTGCGCGGTGCCGCTCGAGCACCTTGCGGAATACACCGACCGTCTGACGCGCGTGTTCGAAAAGCACGGCACGCGCGGTACGTGGTATGCGCACGCCTCCGTCGGCACGCTGCACGTGCGGCCGATCCTCGACATGCGCCGCGACGGCGCGGCGAAGATGCGCGCCATCGCCGAGGAAGCCTGCGCCATGGTGAAGCAGTACAAGGGCGCCTACTCGGGAGAGCACGGCGATGGCCTGGTGCGCTCGGAATGGATCGCGCCCTTCTTCGGCCCGCGTCTCACTTCCGCCCTCGCGGACATCAAGTCCTGGCTCGACCCGCGCGGGCTGATGAACCCGGGAAAGATCGTCAATCCGCCGAAGATGGACGATGCGTCGCTCTTCCGCTTCAAGCCCGGCTACGCCGCGACGGTGCCCTCCACCGTCCTCGACTGGAGCGAATGGGGCGGCTACGACAAGGCCGTCGAGATGTGCAACAACAACGGCCATTGCCGCAAGTTCGACGCCGGCACCATGTGCCCGTCATACCGCGCCACGCGTGACGAGCTCCATCTCACAAGGGGCCGGGCAAATACGCTGCGCCTCGCGCTCTCCGGCCAGCTCGGCGACGAGGGGCAGCAGGCGGTCAAGGAAGCGCTGGACCTGTGCGTATCGTGCAAGGGCTGCAAGCGCGAGTGCCCGACCGGCGTCGACATGGCGCGCATGAAGATCGAGTTCATGGCGCAGTACAAGGCAAGGCACGGGTTCACTGCCCGCGACCGCGCGATCGCATACCTGCCGCGCTATGCACCCTTCGCTGCTCGACTCGCACCACTGGCTAATGTCGCCAATAGATTCTTGAAAGGCCCATTAGGCTTCGCGCGCGAGCTGCCACGCTGGCGCGGCGACTATTTCCGCGATACGGGCGACGCCAATGGCGACCTGGTGCTGTTCGTCGACACGTTCAACCGTTACTTCGAGCCCGACAATGCGCGGGCCGCCATGGCCGTGCTGCGGGCCGCAGGCTATCGCGTCCATGCGCCCGCCGGCCTTTGCTGCGGGCGTACCTTCCTTGCCGCCGGCATGGCCGAAGAAGCGAAGCGCGAAGCCCAGCGCATGCTCGATGTGCTCGGACCCGCTGTGGCGCGCGGCGTGCCGATCGTGGGCCTGGAGCCGTCGTGCCTCTTCTCACTGCGGGATGAATATTCAGTCCTCCTCAAGGGCACCGAGGCGCTGGGCCGCAACGCCTTCCTGTTCGAGGAATTCCTGGCGCAGCGGCCCGGCCGACTCGCTTTCCGCGAGACGAAGCAGGAGGTATTGCTGCACGGCCATTGCCACCAGAAGGCATTCGACGCGATGCCGGCAGTGGAGAAGGTGCTGGGCATGGTGCCGGGCGTGAGCGTGAAGACGATCGAGACCAGCTGCTGCGGCATGGCGGGCAGCTTCGGCTACGAGGCCGAGCACGTCGCCGTGTCCAAGGCCATGGCGGAGATGGCGCTGCTGCCGGCGATCCGCAACGCGCCCCATGCCCTGCTGGTGGCCGACGGAACCAGCTGCAGGCATCAGATCCTCGACGGCTGCGGCCGCGAGGCGCTGCATGTGGCGCGCTTCCTGGCGGGCGCGCTCAGCGAGCCGCCATCAGGGTCATGACGAGCGAGACGGTGATCACCGAGGCGGCGGTCGACAGCACCGCGCCGGTCGAGGTCTCGGCCTCCAGCAGCCGGTAGCGCTGCGCCAGCACGAAGGCCGTCGCGCCGAGCGGCAGGCTGGCGCACACCACCGCCACCTTCGCCCACAACGCGTCCATGGACAGCACGCTGTAGGCGAGCAGGAACATCAGCACCGGGTGCAGGAGGAGCTTCAGCGCGGTCGTCGGCCAGCTGGCGCGGAACCCCTCGCGGATCGAGAGCTGGGAGACGAAAAGGCCGATGGCGAATAACGCGCAGGGGCCGGCGGCGGCGGCGAGCAGGGAGGCGAAGCGCTCCACCGGCAGGGGGACCTTGATGTCGGCAAAGACAAGCACTATGGCGAGCGCGATCGGCCAGATGAGCGGGCTGCGCGCCACGCCCGCCAGCGCGCGCATGGCGCCGCCGCCGCGAGGATTGGAAAGCATCTCCAGGCACACGATGGCCACGGCGAACGACACGACGTTCGTCGCCATCGTTGCGAGCGCGGCGGGCAGCGCCGCGCGCTCGCCGTACGCCACCGTGACGAGCGGGATGCCGAGGTAGCCGGTGTTGGCGAATGACGCGTTGAGGGCGCGCATCACGCTCTCCCCTGCATTTGCCCCCTGAAAGAACCGTGAAAGCGCGAAGCCGGCCAGCGCGGTACCGAGGGTGGCGAGGATCACGCCGAGGATGAAGCTGCCGCTGCCGAGTAGCTCCTCCAGCGAGCCGCGGTACACGGCCATGAAGAGCATGGCCGGCAGGGCGAACGCGTAGACGAAGCGGTTCAGCGCCTCGCTCGAACCGGGGTTGATCAGGCGAAAGCGCCCGGCGAGCACGCCGCAGGCGACGAGCGCGAAGACCGGAAAGGCCGACCCTAGGACCGGGTCGAGCGCTGACTCCATGCCCAGAGCGCGATGCCGCCGGCGATCATCGGCAGGCAGAGCCACTGACCCATCGTCAAGCCCAGGGCCAGGTAGCCGAGGAAAGCGTCCGGCTCACGGCCGAACTCGGCAACGAAGCGCAGCGCGCCGTAGCCGATGAGAAACAGCGCAGACACCTGGCCGCGCGGGCGCGGCTTGGCCGAGAACCACCAGAGAATGAAGAAAAGCGCCAGCCCTTCGAGGGCGAACTGGTAGAGCTGCGACGGATGCCGCGGCTCGGGCCCGGCATTGCGGAACACCATGCCCCAAGGCAGGTCGGTGACGCGGCCCCACAGCTCGCCGTTGATGAAGTTGCCCATCCGGCCGGCCGCAATGCCGAGGGGCACGAGGGGCGCGACGAAGTCCATCAGCCGCAGGTAGTCCACCTTGTGCCGCCACGAGGCGAAGGCCATCGCCAGCATCACGCCGAGCAGGCCGCCGTGGAACGACATGCCGCCCTGCCAGACGGCGAAGATCTCCAGCGGATTCGCGGCATAGTGGCCCGGCTTGTAGAACAGCACGTAGCCGAGCCTCCCGCCGAGGATCACGCCGAGGACGGCGAGAAAGATGAGGTCGTCGAACTGCGTTCGCGTCACCGGCGCGAAACCCTTGCGGATGCGGTGCAGGCCGAGCCACCAGCCGGCGGCGAAGCCCGCCAGGTACATGAGGCCGTACCAGCGGACCGCGAGCGGGCCGATGGCAAAGGCGACCGGATCGATTTCGGGGTGGACCAGCATCAGGCGGCGAGCCCGCGCGCGTGCGCGACGAATTCGAGCGCCGCGGGGCCGAGGGCGCCGCGCCGCCATGCGAGCCATACGTCGAGCTGCGGATGGCGGTCGGCGAGCTCCCGGTACGCCACGCCGCGGCGGCCGAGGTTCGCCACCGACGCCGGCACGATCGCCGCGCCGAGCCCGCTCGACACGAGGCTGACTACCGTCTGCATCTGGATCGCCTCCTGGGCGACGTTGAGGGTCATGCCGGCCCGCGCGGCCAGCTGCGCGACGATATCGTAAAGCCGCGGCGCGATGCGGCGCGGGATCATGACAAACGGTTCGCCGGCCAGCTCGGCCAGCCGCAGGCGCCCGGCCCCGCGAGCCTTGGAGTGGCGGGCCGGCAGCGCCGCCACGAACCGCTCGCGTTGCACGACCAGGTGCTCGAGCCTGGCCGCGCCGGCGACCGGCGGCAGCAGCAGGCCGAAATCGAGCTCCCCCGCGGCGAGCGCCGCCGCCTGCTCCGGCGAGAGCATCTCGCGCAGCGCGAGCTGCGCGCCGGGCCGCGCCGTCTTGTAGGCCTTCAGCAGCCCGGGCAGCACGCCATAGTCGGCGAGCGAGACGAAGCCGATGCGCAGGCGCTCGGCGCCGGCACCACCGGCCGCGCTGCGCACCTCCTGCACGGCGCGCTCGAGCTGGCTCGCCAGGCGGCGCGACTCCTCGAGCAGCCGCTCGCCCGCCGGCGTCAGCTCGACGCGCCGGCGGCTGCGCGCGAACAGCGTCACGCCCAGGTCCTCCTCCAGCGCCCGGATGGCGCGCGACAGCGGCGGCTGCGAGATGTGCAGGGCCTCGGCGGCGCGGCCGAAATGCAGCCGCTCCGCCACCGCCATGAAATACCGCAGCTGGCGCATATCGGGCGTGTTCATACTCCTAAGGTATTACAAAGCGGCATTGGCGGCGCGCCGGCCGCCGGCCGCACAATCGGGGCAGGAGGCCCTTCCATGCCCGGCTACAACCGCCGCTCCAAGCTGATCACCGCGGGCGTCGCCCGCTCGCCCAACCGCGCCATGCTGCGCGCCGTCGGTTTCGGCGACGGCGACTTCGACAAGCCGATCGTCGGCGTGGCGAACGGCCACTCGACGATGAACCCGTGCAACGCCGGCATCCAGCCGCTCATCGATAACGCCATGGCGGCGCTCGAGCAGGCGGGAGCGAAGCCGCAGGTGTTCGGCGTGCCGACCGTGACCGACGGCATCGGCATGGGCACCGAGGCGATGAAGTACTCGCT
>DASSPL010000040.1:0-2131 GCA_035699685.1 Burkholderiales bacterium
GTCGATGTAGTCCTGCGACATGCGGTGCATGCTGCGCCAGTGCATGTCGGCGCTCGCGGCCTTGGCGGCGTGGTCGAGGATCACCTTGATCTCCGCCGGCAGGGCGTCGTACTTCTTCTTGTTGAACATCACCTCGCAGAAGTTGTTCGACATGTGGTAGCTCTGCTGCATGTAGAACTTGGCCACGTCGGGGAATCCCATGACGCGGTCGTCGGTCGCGCTGGCGAACTCGGCGGCATCGAGCACGCCGCGGTCGATCGCGGGCACGATGTCGGCGGGCGCCATCTGCACGGCGGACACGCCCATGGCGGTGAAGAGGTCCACGGCCAGGCCGGAGGTGCGGAACTTGAGCCCCTTCAGGTCCTGCACGTTGCGGATCGGTTTCTTGAACCAGCCCATCGGCTCGCACGGCACCGGGCCGAAGAGGAAGCTCTTGATGTCGAGCTTGGCAGCCGCCTGGATCTCGACGAACAGCTCCTTGCCGCCCCCGTACTCCACCCAGGCGATGAGCTGGTTGGCATCCATGCCGAAGTCGGGGCCGGCGCCGTAGAGGCCGAAGGCCGTGTTCTTCCCGTACCAGAACGCCGCGAGCCCGTGGCCGCCGTCGAGCGTCCCCTTGCTCACCGCCTCCACCACCTGCAGGGCGGGCACGACCGCACCGGCCGGCAGCATCTCGATCTTGACGCGGCCCTGGGTCAGGTCGGCCACCTTCTTGGTCCAGTCGATCGCGAACTCGTGGTAGATGAAGCGCTGCGGCCAGGTGCTCTGGAAGCGGAACGTGAACTGCGACGCCTGGGCGCGTGCGACCATCGGGAAACCGACGGCGGCCGCACCGCCGGCCGCGGCGGCGCTCAGGAAGCGGCGGCGCGCGGGCGCGGCCTCATTCGACGGGACACCGGGCTGGGCTGCGATTTCCTCTTTCATGGGAGCTCCGTGGTGAAGTGGCACTGGGGGAACCGGCGGCGGGCGCCGGCGGGGGCATGGACGATATTGCCTATTGGGAAACTTTTGGTCAACATGCATGGATTCCCCGCGGAGAACCCGATGCGCGCAGCCATCCTCATCTATCCCGACGCCGAGCCCATCGACCTCGCCACCTTCGGCGTGCTGTCGATGGCGCGGCGCGTCGCGCCGCTGATCTCCATGTTCACCGTCGCGGAGAAAGCCGGCGTCGTGCCGCTGGCCAACGGCCTGAAGGTGGTGGCCGACCACGGCTACGGCGACGCGCCGGACGCTGACGTGCTCATCATCACCGGCGGCGCGGGCTGGCAGCAGCAGGCGCAGTCGCCGGCGACGCTCGACTACGTCCGCCGCGCGAGCAAGCGCACCTCGGTGGCGGCGGTGTGCACCGGCGGCATGATCCTCGCCGCGGCCGGCGTGCTCGACGGCTGCGCGGCCACCACCAAGCGCGAGGTGTTCGGCCAGGAGACCTCGCCGCTGGAGCTGATGCGCGAGCGCTATCCCACGATCCGCGCGCTCGACGCGCGCCTGGTGGACTGCGGGCGCGTGCTCACCGGCGGCGGCGTGACGCTGTGCATCGACATGACGCTCTACCTCATCGAGCGTTTCCTCGGCGCCGAGGTCGCGCGCGAGACGGCGCGCATCATCGAGTACTCGGCGGCGCTGCAGGCGAACGAGGCGCGCCTGCCGACGGTGCGGGAAGCGGCGTGACGGCCAACGTCAAGGCGCGCCCGCGGGCCACGACGCCCGCCCGCGCCAAGGCGCCGGCCCGGCCGCGCGCCAAGTCCGCGGACACCGTCATCGGCGGGCGCGTGGCGCACCTGCGCGGGCGCCTGGGCATGACGCTCGACCAGCTCGCCGCGCGCACCGGGTTCACCAAGGGATACCTCTCGAAGATCGAGAACTCGCGCAAGGTGCCGCCGATCGGCTCGCTCGCGCGCATCGCGCAGGCGCTGCACACCGACATCACCGAGCTCATGCATTCCGGCGCCAAGTCCGCAGCGAGCGCCTTCTGCGTGGTGCGCGCCAAGGAGCGCCTGCCGGTGGTGCGCGGCGGCACCGCCTTCGGCTACGACTACGTGAGCCTCGCCGACACCAAGGCGCACAAGCGCATGGAGCCGTTCCTCTTCACCTTCCCCTCGCAGATCGACAAGTACGTGTACTTCGAGCA
>DASSPL010000041.1:0-5349 GCA_035699685.1 Burkholderiales bacterium
TGCGCGCGCCGCCGTCGACGTCGGCGAACACGGTGTTCACCGGCGCGCCGACGTCGACGGTGGCCACCGTCGGCACGCCGCGCGCCCAGGCCTGCAGGAAGACGTTGGGCATGCCTTCGTACACCGAGGTGCTCACCAGCACGCGCGCCCGGTCGAACCACGGCTCGACCTGCGCGAGCGGCAGGAAGCCGGTGAACTCGACGTTGGGCAGGCGCGCCGCGCGGCTGCGGATGCTCTCGTAGTAGCCGGGGCGGAAGCGCTCGCCGCCGACGCTCGGGCCGCCGATCATGACGAACCTGCGCTGCGGCAGCCGCTCGGCGATGTCGAGCAGCCAGTCGGGCCGCTTGTAGTCGTGGATGGTGCCGACCCAGAGGACGCGGTCGCCGCTGCCCGGCCTCGCCCCGGGCGGCAATTCGTAGCAGCTCGGGATCAGCACCGCCTGGCGCTTGTGGTGCCGCCGGCAGCTCTCGATCTGGTGCGGGTTCTGCGCGACGATGCGGTCGACGCTGGCGAGCCCCCAGCGGTAGAGCAGGCGGTCGCGCGCGTGCTTGATCTGCTCCTGGCCGAGCTCGAAGTCGCGGTCGGAGGCGCCGGCGTAGATCGAGCGCTTGCCGTAGCGGCGGCAGAACGCGGCGACCACGCCGGTCCACATGGCGCTCGAGCGCTGGTAGTAGATGTCGGCGTCGACCTCGCGCAGCACGCGCCACATGGTCGACAGGCGCGGATGCACGAAGCGCAGCACCGGCACGCCGGCGTCGGGGCGGAAGCTCTTGTAGACGGTGACGCCGTCGACCAGCGTCGGGCTGGGCTGGCCGTAGTCGAACGAGATCATCGACACGCGGTAGCCGTTCGCCGCCAGCAGCCGCGCGAGGATGCACTGCTGCACCTCGGCGCCGCCGACCACCTTGATGGTCGGATCGCGCGACAGCACCGGCCAGGCATACGGCGCGACGAAGCAGAGGTGCGGCTTGCGCCGCGCGGCTCCCGCCGCGGCCGGCGCGGCGGGCGCGGGGCGCCGGTCCGCAGGCTCCCCCGCCTGTCGCAGTGTTACCAGAGACATTCTCTTATTGCGTGGTGGCGGGCTTGCGGGCGAGCTGCCCGTACATCATGCCGATCGCGATCCAGAGGAACGAGAACTCCGCCACCGCGCGCAGGCTCGAGCCGGCGAAGCCGGTGACGACGAAGCACAGCAGGCCCGCCACCGCGCCCTGGTAGAAGCCGCGCATGGTCGGGCTGAGGTAGGCGTTCGAGCCCAGCGCCTTCAGGTTGCGGTACACCGTCCAGTAGAAGACGAGCAGCAGCGCGAGCCCGATCACGCCCATGTCGAGGATCGCCTGGATGTAGGCGTTGTGCGGGTGCGTCACCGCGAGCGAGGTCTCGGCCCACACGGCGTGCGCCCACATCATCGAGTCGAGGCCGTTGCCCCACGGCGGGCTGGAGAGGATCTCGGGCAGCATCGGCGCCCAGATCTCCTCCACGCGGCCGGCGCTGACGGTGTTGACGTCGGTGCCGCCGACCAGGCCGAGGCTCATGCGGCTGATCACCGCGCCCGGCATGAACGACAGGCCGACGGCGCCGGCGAGGATCGCGAGGCCGAGGGTCTTGGCGTTGAACTTCCAGACCAGGAACAGCACGTTGACCATGATCCAGCCGATGAACGCGCCGCGCGAGAAGGTGAACAGCAGCGCGAGCGTCAGCAGGCCCATGGTGGCGAGCAGCACCGTCTTCAGGCGCAGGTCCTTGGTCTCGCCCCACGTGAAGAGCAGCAGGCCGTAGGCCACGGCGTAGAGGCGGCCGAGGTCGTTGGCGTGCATGCCCACCGCGGAGAGGAAGCTGCGCTGCGTGGTGAGCGCCAGCTCGCCGAGCGACAGGCCCGAGGCGGCGACGAAGCTGATCAGCATCAGGCTCATCACCCACACCGAGGCGATGACCGGGACGAGGAAGTTCTCGACGCGCTTGGACTGCGCCACGGCCTGGCCGATGAGCAGCGCCGCGACCACGATCAGGGTCGGCTTCACCGCCACGTCGCGCACGTAGCCGAGCGCGTCGGTGAAGTGGATGACCTCCAGCTCCCAGAACAGCGGATAGATGTCGTCGAGGTGGCGCGTGCCGAGCAGGGCGGCGACGGCGACGGGGACGAGGTACAGCCAGAGGAGCGGCTTCGGCACGAAGCTCGCCAGGTTCTTGCCGCGGATCAGGTACGACACCAGCGTCGCGCCGAGCACCATGTTCATCGGGTTGAGGCCGGTGATGCCGCCGATGCTGCGCGGGAAGAGGTAGCTCGACTCGATGGGCAGCATCACCATCAGCAGCACCGCGCCGACGCGGAAGTCCGCCAGCACGGCGACGCACGCGATCAGCGTGACGCTGACCACCATCGCCTGCAGCTCGCCCATGGCGACGCCGATGCCGCAGACCACTGCGAAGAGGCCCAGGCCGACGATGCCCAGGGTGAGGCCCGGCGCTTGCGTCGCCGGCAGCCGTGCGCTTGCCACGGTCATGGTTACGACCTCCCGAGTAGCTTGATTACTCCCGCCGAAGCGCCGTGGTCAGTGCCCACGGCCGGGCGGGACAGGGTGAAGCTGGCGGCGACGAGGAGGACCGTCACCGCCAGCAGCAGTTTCTTTTGCGGTTTCACCCGAGCCTAGAACGCGTTCATCAACGTCCCGACGATGCGCGCGCTGGCGTCCGACAGCTCCTTCACCGCGCGCTCGGTCTCGTCGACGCGCGTGATGTCGCGGCGCGAGACGAGCAGCACGTCGCCGGCGCGGAACGCCACGCTCTGCGCATCCGCGTACTCGGTGGCGGGCGGCGTGTCGATGAGGATCACGTCGTACTCCTGCTGCGCCTTGGCGAGCAGCGCGGCGAAGCTCGGCCGCGACAGCAGCTCGAGCGGGTTGGGCGGCACCGGCCCCGCGGGCAGCACCGCCAGCCCCGTGATCCCCGCCACCGGAGCCGCAACCGACAGGTCGGCGCGGCCCGAAAGGACCGACGACAGGCCGAAGCGGTCGGCGATGTTGAAGATGCCCTGCTGGCGCGGCGCGCGGAAGTCGGCGTCGATCAGCAGGGTTCTCTGGCCCAGCTGGCTGAAGGACACCGCCAGGTTGGCGGCGATGAAGCTGCGGCCCTCGCGCGGCCCCGGGCTGGCGACGACCAGCGTGCGGCGGCCGGCGGCCGGGTTGAACCAGCGGATGAGAAGCTGGGTGCGCACGGTGCGCAGCTCCTCGACCACCGGGTGGAACGGGTCCCAGGCGGCGACCAGCTCCTTCGACACGCCGTCCGGGCCGGTGACGAGGTACGGGAACTCGTACTGCTTGGCGAGCGCCTCGCGCAGGTCCGTGTCGGTGATCAGGTTCAGCTCGATCGCGGCCTCGCCGAAGCGCCAGCCGAGCTCGCGCTGGCGCTTGAGGACCTGCTCGGCGTCGGAGGGCGTGAGCTTGCCCTCGTCCATCAGGATGGCGCCGATATGGCGGCCCGTCAGGCGGGTGTTGCCGCCCTCGATGGGCAGGACGTTGTCAGTGGGTTTTACGAGCATGGCTTTCCTCTCTTACCAGGGGCGCGGCAGCGCGTTGCGTACGGGGGAATTCGGCGAAGGCAGCAGGCGCCCGCCGGCCGGGGTCCAGCGCGACAGCACGCCGAGCGAGGGCACCGCCAGGCGCGACTCGAGATCGCTGCGCGAGCGCACGCGGCGGTCCATGAACTCCAGGGCGTACACCATGCCCGCGGCGAGCAGCAGGCCGATCAGGACCGACAGGCCCGAGATCAGGCCGACCTTGGGCATCGCCGGCTTGAGCGGCTCGATCGCCGGCGTGAGCATCGCCAGGTTGGTCTGGCGCACCTTGCTGTCGACCTTGACGGCGATGGCGCGGGTCAGCGCGCTGTCATAGGCACGCTGCGCGTTGTCCAGGTCGCGGGACAGCACCGCCATGTCGACGCGCGCCTCGCGCAGCTTCATGATGCGGTCCTGCTGCGCGGCGAGCGCCACTTCCAGCTCCTGCACGCGCTTCTGCGACTGCTGCACGCCGTTGCCCAGGCCGGCGACCACCTTGTTCGCCTCGGCGTTGAGCCGCTCCTTCAGGCTCTTCACCTCGGCCTGGGTGCGCTGGTAGGTCGGGTGGTTCTGGCCGAGCACCTCGGACTGCTCCTGCAGCCGCGCCTCGGCCGCCTGCAGCGCCGACTTCACCGTGATGATGTAGCCGTTGGACAGCACCTCGGGGAAGGCCTCGAGCGAGACGTTCTCCTTGATCAGGTCCTGCGCCTGCTTGTAGCGCGTCTGCGCGTCCATCGTCGCGGCGCGCTGGCGCGAGAGCTCGCCGGAGATCTCGGCGAGGCGCGTGAACTCGACGTCCATGCGCTCGTCGGCGCCGATCACGCCCTTCTCCTTCTGGTACGCGGACAGCTTGGTCTGCGCGTTGACCAGGTCGGCGCGCAGCGTCTTCAGCTGCTCGTCGAACCACTGGCCGGCGGCGCGCGACGGCTCGGTGCGCATCTCGAGGGCCACGTCGAGGTAGGCCTTGGCGAAGGCGTTGGCCACGTCGGCGGCCTTCTTCGCGTCGGACGACGAGTACTTGATGGTGATGATGTTGCTCGCGCCGGAGTCGACCTTCAGCTTCTCCAGCAGGCCGGCGGCGAGCCACTCGTCGATCGTGCCGATGCCGCCGGTGTCGCGCTCCCACTCCTCGCGCACGCCCGGCTGCTGGGCGAGCTTGAGGTCGCGCACCACGCGGGTGGCCACCTTGCCGCTCTGGATCAGGTCCATCTGCGTGAAGATGTAGCCGGCGCGCTCGCGCGGCGACATGCCGCGCGGCGCGGCCATCGACTGCTCGTCGCGCGCGTCGATCAGGACGGTGGCGGTCGCGTCATAGCGCTTCGGGATCAGCAGCGCCGCCACCACCGCGGTGAACACGGTCACGGCGAGCACCGTCACGAAGGCCTTCTTGCGCGCCTTCAGGGCGAGTAGATATTGGTTCAAATCCATGGACTGGGCTCCCTATTCCTAGAAAAGTGATTCGCGGACGAAGATCACGTCGTCGGTTCTGACGATGTCGGTGAGCTTGGCGTCCATCTCGCGCGTCTTGCCGTCGGCGCCGACGCGGCGCAGCTTGATGCGGTTCTCGCTGCCGCGCGGGGTGATGCCGCCGCCCAGCGCGAGCGCCTGCATCACGCTCATGTTGTCCTGCACCGGGTAGGTGCCGGCGCGCAGCACCTCGCCGTAGATGTAGAACTGCGGCGCGCGCTCGACGTGCACCGTGTCGCCGCCCTGCAGCTCGAAGCTCTTGTCGAGCGTGGCGACCTTGATCGGCTTGCCGTCGCGGATCACGGTCACCTGGTCGGAGCCGCCCGCGGCGA
>DASSPL010000042.1:0-12754 GCA_035699685.1 Burkholderiales bacterium
GGCCATGCCGGCATTGGCGTGCACCACGGTGCCGCCGGCGAAGTCCATCAGCCCCATCTTCTGCAGCCAGCCGTCGCCCCACACCCAGTGCGCGAGCGGCACGTAGACGACGAGCAGCCAGAGCACGCTGAACACCAGCATGCTGGAGAACTTCACCCGCTCGGCGTACGCGCCGACCACCAGCGCCGGGGTGATGATGGCGAAGGTCATCTGGTACATGCAGAAAAGCGTCTCGGGGATGGAACCCTTGACCGTCTTCACGTCGATGCCGGCAAGGAAGGCCTTGCCGAGGCCGCCCCACCAGGCGTTCTGCGAGCCCGCATCGCCAAAGGCCATGCTGTAGCCCACCGCCACCCATGCCAGGGTCACGACGCAGGTGATGGCGAAGCACTGCATCAGCACGGAGAGGACGTTCTTCGCGCGCACCAGGCCGGCGTAGAAAAGCGCGAGGCCGGGCAGCGTCATGAACAGCACCAACGCCGCGGCGACGATCATCCAGGCGGTGTTGGCGGCATCCAGCTTCGGCGGATCGGCGGCCCAAACGGCGGGCGCGTGCATCAGCAACGGGACCAGCAGCCAGAGTCTATGCATCACTTACCTCCCCTTTTGTTGCAGAGCATACCGTTAGCGCAGGTCTTCCGCGTGGAAAGCAAACGCCCCTTTCTTGCGGTCGGCGAACCAGTGCCGCAGGGTCGCCGCCACGGTGCGGAAGGCGAGGTCGTTCCACGGGATGTCGCTCTCCTGGAACATGGCGACCTCCAGGGTTTCCTCGCCCGGCTTGAATTCCAGGCTGCGCAGGCGGGCGAGGTAATAGAGGTGCACCTGGTTCACGCCCGGCACGGAGATCATGGTGAAGACCGCGCCGAGCTCGATGTCGGCGCCGGCTTCCTCGACCGTCTCGCGCTGCGCCGCCTCGCCGGTGGTCTCGGCGTTCTCCATGAAGCCCGCCGGCAGCGTCCAGTAGCCGTAGCGCGGCTCGATGGCGCGCCGGCAGAGCAGGATGCGGCCCTCGTGCTCCGGCACCGTGCCGACCACCACCCTCGGGTTCTGGTAATGGATCTCGCCGCACTGGTCGCAGCACCAGCGCGGCAGGGTATCGCCGGGCGGCACGCGCTTCACCACGGCGGACCCGCAGTTAGCGCAGAACTTCATCAGCCAGTTCGGTGAGCGACTTCACCTCGGCATCGGGCGCGAACCCCAGCCGGTCGACCGGCGCGCCGGCGCGGTTGATCCAGTACACGCGAAAGCCGTAGGACTTCGCGCCGAGCGCGTCCCAGCAGTTCGAGGAGACGAAGCCGATGTGCTCGCGCGGCACGTCGAGGCGGCGCACGGCGAGCTCGTAGACCTCGGGCGCCGGCTTGTACACCTTCAGCTCGTCGACGGAGAGCACGGCATCGAAGCGCAGCCCGGAGTTGCGCACCAGCGGCTCGAGCAGGTCCGGCGAGCCGTTGGACAGGATCGCCTTCTTCATCGTCAGGCGCGACAGCGCCTTAGGCACGTCCGGGAACGGCGCGAGCGCCAGGTATTCCGCCATCAGCGCATGCAGGTGCTCCCCGCACTGCAGGCCCAGGGAGATGCACGCGTACTCGAGCGCCTCGCGGGTCACCGTGGAGAAAGGCACGTAGCGGCGCATGAGGCTGCGCTGCCAGGTGTACTCCAGCTGCTTCGCGCGCCAGAGTTGCGACAGCTGCGCACCCTTGCCGGGAAAGCACGTTTCGCAGCGCCGCATGACGGAATGCACGTCGTACAGCGTGCCGTACGCGTCAAATACGAGTGCTTCGACGCTCATGTAAACTGAATTAAACCATGCGGGACCGCTACGACGAGCTGTATCGCGGCTGGCGCTGGAGCGTGCCGCAGCGCTACAACATGGCGCACGCCTGCTGCGGCCAGTGGGCCGCCGACCGCAACCGCTTCGCGCTCTACTGGGAAGACGAATCCGGCGCCGCCAGCGCCTGGTCGTTCTGGGACATCCAGACGGCGGCGAACCGGCTGTCCAACGCGCTGGCCGCGCTCGGCGTGAAGCGCGGCGACCGCGTGGCGATCATCCTGCCGCAGCGGCCGGAAACCGCCATCGCCTACATCGCGATCTTCCAGATGGGCGCGATCGCGCTGCCGCTGTCGCACCTCTTCGGCCCCGAGGCGCTCGAATACCGCCTGACCCACGCGGAGGCGAGCGTCGCGCTCGTCGAGCCCACCACCCTCGCCAACCTGTGGGCGGTGAGGGACAAGGTGCCTTCGCTTAAGCATGTCATCGGCGTGGGCGGTGCCCGCGAGAGTGGCGTGCACGGCTACGAGGACCTGCTGGGCAAGGCGAGCCGCGCATTCACGCCGGTCGATACGGCGGCGAATGACCCGGCGCTGATCATCTATACGAGCGGCACCACCGGCCCGCCGAAGGGCGCGCTGAAGGCGCACCGCGTGCTGATCGGCAACGTGCCGGGCTTCGTGCATTCGCACGACTTCTTCCCGCAGCCCGGCGATCTGTTCTGGTCGCCGGCCGACTGGGCCTGGACCGGCGGGCTGATGGACGCGCTGCTGCCGGCGTGGATGTTCGGCGTGCCGATCCTCGGCTATCGCGGCCGCTTCGACGCCGAGCGCGCCTTCTACCTGCTCGACAAGTACGGCGTGCGCAACTCGTTCCTGTTCCCGACGGCGCTCAAGCTGATGATGAAGGCCGTGCCGCACCCGCGCGGGAAGTATTCGATCGGGCTCAGAAGCATCATGAGCGCCGGCGAATCGGTCGGCGTGACGGTGATCGAATGGGCCAAGGCCGAGCTCGGCGTGACGATCAACGAGATGTTCGGCCAGACGGAGATCAACTACGTCGTCGGCAACTGCCAGGCGGCGTGGCCGGTGAAGCCGGGCTCCATCGGCCGGCCGTATCCCGGGCATCGCGTCGCGGTGATCGACGACCAGGGCAACGAGCTGCCGCCGGGCGAGCTGGGCGAGATCGCCATCCACCGGCGGGACGATCCGGTGTTCTTCCTCGAGTACTGGAAGAACCCGCAGGCGACGAAGGACAAGTTCGTGGGCGAGTGGGGCTGCACCGGCGACCAGGGCAAGACCGACGCCGACGGCTACTTCTGGTACCAGGGGCGCTCCGACGACGTCATCAAGAGCTCGGGCTACCGCATCGGGCCGGCGGAGATCGAGAGCTGCCTGGTGAAGCACCGCGCGGTGGCCAACGCCGCGGTCATCGGCAAGCCCGACGAGACCCGCGGCGCGATCGTCAAGGCGTTCATCGTGCTGCAGCCGGGCGAGAAGCCCTCGCCGGCGCTGGTCGAGGACATCCAGAGCCACGTGCGCGGCCGGCTCGCGCCGTACGAGTACCCGCGCGAGATCGAATTTATCGACTCGCTGCCGATGACCACCACCGGCAAGGTGCAGCGCAAGGAATTGCGCAAGCGCGAGGAAGCCAGAGTCAAGAAAGTCTGAGAAAGCGCCGATTCGTCGTCCCCGCGAAGGCGGGGACCCAGTTAACCGCGGATGAATCTCGAGGAGAAAGCCTTCTGCGCCGGCTGTTGAAGTGACCTTTCCTAATAAGTGAAGCGAGTCCTCCTCATCGGCGCCGGGCACGCGCACGCCCGGCTGCTAGCCGACCTGGCGCGCGTGCCGCTCTACGGCGCGCGCCTGACGCTGGTCTCGCCCTTCGCGCGGCAGATCTACTCGGCGATGCTGCCCGGCGTCATCGCCGGGCACTACGCGCGCGAGCAGGCCGAGTTCGATGTCGAGCGGCTGGCGCACTTCGCGCACGCCGAGTTCGTCGCGGCCCGCGTCACCCGGCTGGATACCGGCGGCGGCATCGCGACGCTCGACAACGGACAGACGCTGCGCGCCGATGTGGTGCTGATCAACGCCGGCTCGGCCACCGGCGCGCCCGAGCACGCGCTTTCCGTCAAGCCCTTCGAGCACCTGGTGGAGCGCCTGCGCTTCGCGTCGCACGTCGCCATCGCCGGCGGCGGCGCGGCCGGCGCGGAGCTCGCCATGGCGCTGCGCCGCCGCGGCGGCGAGGTCACGCTCTACGCGGACAGCACGCCTTTTCCCCCGCCGCTCGCGCAGCGCGTCGCCCGCGCGTTGAAGCGCAGCCGCGTCGATTTCCGGCCCGGCATGCGCGTCGACGCGGTGGAGCCCGGCCCGGTGGTCGTCGCCGGCGCCGCGCGCCAGCAGTTCGACCTCGTGGTGTGGGCGGGCGGCGCGGTGGCGCTGCCGTGGCTCGAGGCGAGCGGGCTGGCGGTCGACGAGCGCGGCTTCGTGCGCGTAGACGAGTCGCTGCGCAGCGTATCGCATCCGAACGTGTTCGTGACCGGCGACTGCGCCGCGCTGGCCGAGGCCAAATCGGGTGTGCACGCCGTGCGCCAGGGCGCGGTGATGGCGCAGAACCTGCGGAACCTGGTTGGCGGCCTTCCGCTCCTGAAGTACGAGCCGAAGCGCAAGGCGCTGCTGCTTCTCACCTGCGGCGCACGCTACGCCATCGCCGCGCGCGGCGACTGGAGCGCGGAGGGGCGCTGGGCGTGGTGGTGGAAGAACGCGATCGACCGGCGCTGGCTGCGCCGGCTCAGGCGCCCGGTCAGGCCGCCGGCCTAGAGCCGACGAGGATCTTGCCGTCGGCCTCGACGGCGAGCTCGCCCTTCTGGTTGCGCGCCGTGCCGCGCAGCACGCAGATGCCGCCCTTGTGCTTCGGCTTGTCGAGCTTCTCGGTCACCGTCCACTCGGTGGCCAGCGTGTCGCCGGGCTTCACCGCTTTCCTGAAGCGGCAGGCGTGCTCGAGATAGGCGATCGCCGTGCCGGAGAAATACATGCCGACCGGCGCCGAGACGAGCGCGCTGGTGAACGGGCCGTGCAGGATGCGCCCGCCGAACAGCGACTTCTTCGAGAACTCCTCGTCGACGTGCAGCGGATTGAAGTCGCCGAACATCCCGGAGCCGAGCACGAGATGCGCCTCGGTCACCGTGACGCGGGTGCCGAAGCGCTCGCCGACGCGCACCTCGTCGTACCACTTGCCTGGGAACATGACTTATTATGCAGCCTCCTTGGAGGAGGAGAATTCATGCGCAAGACCATCGTAGGCCTGATCATCGCGGCGATTCCCGTGCTTGCCAGCGCCGCCTATCCCGAGCGCCCGATCAAGATGATCGTGCCGTGGGCGGCGGGCGGCGACACCGACAACATCTTCCGGCCGTTCGCGCCGCTCCTGCAGAAGCACCTCGGCGGCACCGTGGTGATCGCCAACGTCGGCGGCGCCTCGGGGACCAAGGGCGCGAAGGAGGCGAAGGACTCGCCGGCCGACGGCTACACGGTCTACGCGGTGCACGATTACATCCACTCGACGTACTGGGCCGGCGTCGCCGACGTGCAGTACACCGACTTCGAGCCGGTCTGCATGATCTCGTCGACCGCGTCGGTGCTCACCGCGAGCCCGAAGACGCCGTGGAAGAATTTCCAGGACTTCCTCGCCGACGCGAAGAAGCGGCCGGGCCAGATCACGGTCGGCGCCACGCTCGCCTCGACCAGCCACTTCTTTCCGGCGATGATCGAGAAGCAGACCGGCGTCAAGTTCAAGTACGTGTCCTACGAGGGGCTGGCGCCGCGCATGAACGCGATCCTCGGCGGCCATACCGACCTGACGGACTCCAACCTGACGCAGAAGGGCAAGGTCGAGGCGGGCCAGCTCAAGTTCCTCGCCATCGCCACCGAGAAGCGCCATCCGGAGATGCCGAACGTGCCGACGCTGAAGGAGCTCGGCGTCAACGTGGTGTTCGACGTCAACCGCGGCATCATGGCGCCGAAGGGCACGCCGCAGGACGTGATCGGCAAGCTCGGCTCGGCGTGCGCCGCGGCGGCCAAGGAGCCGGAGTTCGCTAAGGCGATGAAGCTGCAGGGGACCGACGTGCGCTACATGGATCGCGCGGCCTACACCAAGTGGCTCAAGGAGGCCGACGACATGAACCGCACGCTCGCCAAAGACCTCGGCCTGCTCAAACGTTGAGGTTGTCGAAGGACGGCTGGACCGGGCTCGCCGTGCTCGCGGCGAGCCTGATTCTGTTCGGGCTGACGCTCGGCCTGCGCGACAACCCGCTGGTGCCGATCGGGCCGGGCTTCTACCCGCGCATCGTGCTCGGCATCTCGGCCGTCCTGGCGCTCGCCCTGATCGTCTTCTCGCTGGTCGGCCGGAGAAGCGAAAAGAAGAGCGACGCCAATCTCGGCCTGGTGGTCGCCGTGTTCGCCATCTTCTTCGCCTACGTCGGCGCGCTGCCGTACCTCGGCTTCCGCATCGCGACGTTCCTCTTCGTTCCGGCGCTGCAGGTCACGCTGGAGTTTCCGCGCACCCCGAAGGGCTGGGCCGTCGTGGCGGCGACCGCGCTCGTCACGACGGTGGTGAGCTACGTGCTGTTCGAGCGCTACCTGCAGGTGCTGCTGCCGCGCGGCCGCTGGACGGATTTCTGAGATGTACGAGCTGCTGCTCGACGGCATCCAGAACCTGCTGCAGCTCAAGTACTTCGTTCCCCTCGCGATCGGCACGCTGATCGGCGTGGTCGGCGGCGCCATGCCCGGCATCACCAACACCATGACGGTGATCATGGTGCTGCCGTTCACCTTCGGCCTCGAGCCGCTGCAGGGACTGGCGGCGATGATCGGCGTCTACATCGGCGGGGAGTCGGGCGGCCTGATCACTTCCTGCCTGCTCGGCATACCCGGCAAGCCTTCGTCGGTGGCGACCATGTTCGACGGCTACCCGATGGCGCGCAAAGGCGAGCCGGGCAGGGCGCTGTGGCTCGGCATCTGGGCGTCGTTCTTCGGCGGCCTGCTCGGCGGGCTGTTCCTGGTCGGCACCACCGGACCGCTCGCCTCGATCGCGCTGGCGTTCGGTCCCTGGGAGTACTTTGCGCTCTTCGTGTTCGCGCTGTCGATGGTGGCAGGCCTCACGGGAGCTTCCATCAGCAAGGGACTGCTGTCGGGCGCCATCGGGCTGGTGATCACCGTCATCGGCAACGATCCGGTAATGGGCCAGCCGCGCCTCACGCTCGGCATCGCGTGGCTGGAAGGCGGCATCCCGTTCCTGCCGGTGCTGATCGGCGTGTTCGCCTTCTCGCAGATCATGTCCGACGTCGAGAAGATGGGCCGCGCGCGGCACGACCCGGCCCGGCAGTTCGTGGTGCCCAGGCTGGTGGTGTCCCACGTGAAGGTGATCTGGGAGATCCTTTCGCGCCCGGTGATGCTGCTGTGGACCTCCTTCGTCGGCGTGCTGATCGGCGTGCTGCCCGCGATCGGCGGCAGCGCCGCGAACGTCATGGCCTACGACCAGGCGAAGAAGTTCTCCAAGCACCCGGAGCGCTTCGGCACCGGCACGCCGGAGGGCATCATCGCCTCGGAGGCGGCCAACAACTCGAACGTCGGCGGCTCGCTGGTCACCATCATGGCGTTCGGCATACCGGGCGACGCGGTGACGGCGGTGATGCTCGGCGCGCTCACCATCCACGGCATCCAGCCGGGGCCGCTGTTCATCTCGCAGGAGCCGAAGCTCGCCTACGGCATCTTCGCCGCGTATTTCCTCGGCCACCTGGTGATGATCGCGATCATGTTCCTCGGCGTGCGCTGGTTCCTGCGCATCGTGCTGGTGCCGAAGTCGATCCTGTTCCCGGTGATCCTGGTGCTGTGCGTGGTGGGCGCCTATGCGCTCAACAACACCATGGCCAATGTGTACGTGCTGCTGCTCTGCGGGGTGCTCGGCTATGCGCTGGTGAAGGGCGGCCTGCCGCTCGCGCCGCTGATCCTCGGCGTGATCCTCGGCGACCAGATCGAGATCAACCTGGTCCGCTCCCTGATGACCGACAACAACCTGTGGCTGTTCCTCACGCGGCCGATCTCGGGGCTGCTGCTCGGCGCATCGGTGGCGTCGGTCGCGTTCGCGCTGTGGCAGCACCGCCGCGCGCAAAAAAAAGGCGCCGTCCAGGAGGACGGCGCCGATTTCTAGCGAAGAAAGAAAGGTTTAGTTCGTCAGGCGGGCGAGGTGGATCAGGTCGTCGATGTTCGGCGCCTGCGCCGTCGCCACGGTGTCGGACTTGCCGCGCACCACGATCAGCAGGCCCCGGCTCTGCGGGTTGGTTCCGCGGCTGCGGGCATCCACGAAGCGGCCGCCGATCCTCTTGCCGTTCACGTCGCGCAGCACGCTGCCGCCGCGCACACGCTCTTCATAACCGATGATCTCGCCGCGCTCGCCGGTGCGCGGGACGAACAGCGCGATCTGGGCGAGCTCCTCGCCGGTCGCGGAATTGCGCATCACGTCCTTGTAGCCGACCACGTGGCCCTGCGCGTTCTTCAGGTCTTCGCGCGCCATCTGCTTCGAATCCATGATCGAGCAACCGCCGGCGGCGAGGCCGAGGGCGACGATGAGGGTGGTTTTCTTGAGCGCTTTCATGTTTCTGCTTTCTGTTTTTGTTTGGAACTGTGGGGCGCACTGTACGCCCGAGGGGCATCGGACGCAAAGGCAATAAGTGGCCGGGCGACCGTTGCATAGGCCCGCTGGCGCCGTAACCGATTGAATGCCCGGGGGTTTCCTGGCGTGCGGAAGGTCACGTTTCCAGCCGTCCGACGGGCGGCGGGTGGCACCCCGGAGACGAATCGAACGTCCGACCTGCCCCTTAGGAGGGGGCTGCTCTGTCCACTGAGCTACCGGGGCGAAGGCCCGGATTTTACGGCGTCAGAATCACCGTCACCGGCTCGCTCTGGGGATTGGTGCCGCGGCTCCGCAGGTCGGTGTAACGCACGCCGACGCGCTTGCCGTCCAGGCCACGCAGCACCGTGCCGCTCGGCAGCGCCTCCTCGTAGCCGGCGACGTTGCCGTGGGCGTCGAGCCGGGGGGTGAAGAGCGTGACCCGCTCGGTCAGCTCGCCGGTGCGCGCATCGCTCAGCAGCTCCTTCTGGCCGATGACGTGGCCCCTGTCGTTGGTGATCGGCTGGCTGGCGATGAAGTGGTGGTCGACGGCGGCGCAGCCGGCAAGGAGGAGCGCGGCGAGGAGGGCGTGCTTCATGGCGAGCGAAGCTACGCTTGCCTTTCGGGGTGTCCAAGGTAATAGTTCGCGTCAATCTTTGGATTCGAGTGCTTCTGATGCTCAGGAAAGCGTTGGTATTCGCGTGCGCCATGCTCCTTACCCCGGTCCTCGCCCAGCCGCAGACCTGGGCGTGGGACGACGGCACCGTGCCCTACGTCAACACGCCGGTCGAGATCGTCGAGCGCATGCTGCGCATGGCGGAGGTGAAGAGCGGCGACTACGTGATCGACCTCGGCTCGGGCGACGGCCGCATCATCATCGAGGCGGCGAAGCGCGGCGCGCGCGGACTGGGCGTGGACCTCGATCCGAACCTCGTGCGCCTGGCGACTGAGAATGCGGCCAGGGCGGGGGTGGGCGACCGGACGCGGTTCGAGGCGCGCGACATCTTCGACACGGACCTCGGCGGCGCCACGGTGGTGGCGTTCTACCTGCTGCCGGATTTCAACGCGAAGCTGCTGCCGAGCCTGCTGAAGCTCAAGCCGGGGACGCGCATCGTGTCGCACGACGGCGGCATCGCCGACTGGCCGCCGGACGAGCGGCTGGAGATGCGCGCGCCGGAGAAGCCGGTCGGCGTGGGCGGCGTGTCGCGTGTCGAGCTGTGGATCGTGCCGGCGGATGCGCGCGGCACCTGGACGGCCGAGCTGCCCGAGCATGGGGCGCGCTGGCGCTTCGCCGTCAAGCAGCGCTACCAGGAAATGGACATCACGGTGAACGCGCAGGGCCGCGACCTGCTGGTGCGCAACAGCCGTCTGCGCGGCACCGAGATCAAGATGGTGGTCACCGGCATCGTCGGCACGCGCGCCTGGCATCACTATTTCGAGGGCCAGGTGGAGGGCGAGCGCATCGCCGGGCAGGTGACCGTCTCCGACGGCAACAACAAAAAGGTCTATCCATGGAACGCAGTGCGGGCGCGGTAGGCGCGCCGAAGCAGCTCCTTTCGGTCCCCGACGGCATCTTCCTCGTCGCCGGGATGGTGATCGGCGTCGGCATCTTCAAGCTGCCGGGCCTGGTGGCCGGCGCCGCCGGCAGCGCGACGCAGTTCTTCCTCGCCTGGGTGCTCGGCGGCATCGCCTGCCTGTGCGGCGCGCTGGTGTACGCCGAGCTCGCTTCGCGCTATCCCGAGACCGGCGGCGAGTACACCTTCCTGCGCCAGGGCCTGGGCGACGGCGCGGCGTTCGTCTTCGCGTGGTCGCGCATGACGGTGATCCAGACCGGCGCGATCGCCGCGGTGGCGTTCGTCTTCGGCGAGTACGCCTCGCAGATCGTGTCGCTCGGGCCGTCGAGCACCGCGATCTGGGCGGCCATCGGCGTCGCCATCCTGACGGCGCTCAACTTCGCCGGCACGCTGCACTCGAAGACGCTGCAGAAGGCGATGGAAGTGCTGCTCATCCTCGCGCTCACCGCGGTGGCGATCGGCGGCATCGTCAAGGGCGGCACGCCGGCCAAGCCCGACACCGCATCGGGCGGCATGTTCACGCTGATGATGATCTTCGTCTTCTACACCTTCGGCGGCTGGAACGAGGGCGCCTACCTCGCCGGCGAGGTGCGCGACGCGCGCCGCAACATGGTGAAGGTGCTGGCGGGCGGGCTGCTGGTGGTCACCGCGCTCTACCTGCTGGTGAACTGGGGCTACTACCGGGTGCTCGGCCTCACCGGCCTCAAGGAGTCGAAGGCGATCGCGGTCGACACGATGCGCGTCGTCGCCGGCGACAGCGCGGCTCTCATCATCGCGATCATCGTGTGCGTTTCCGCGCTCACCACGATGAACGCGGCGATCTTCACCGGCGCGCGCACCAACTGGGCGCTCGGCCGCGACTATCGCCTCTTCGGCTTCCTCGGCAGCTGGCGCGACGCGGGCTCGACCCCGGCGAACGCGCTGATCGTGCAGCTCGTCATCATGCTCGCCCTCATCTGGGCCGGCTCGACGACGCGCGACGGCTTCGAGGCGATGGTGGCCTACGGCCTGCCGGTGTTCTGGACGTTCCTCTTCCTGACCGGCCTGACGCAGTTCTTCTTCCGCGCGCGCGGCGGGGAAATGCCCGCTTTCAGGACGCCGCTGTATCCGGTGGTGCCGATCGTGTTCCTCGGCATGTGCGCGTTCATGATCTGGTCGAGCTTCGACTACGTGGTGAACTCGCCGTACGGGCCGAAGTTCGGCAACCTGGTGCTCGCC
Source organism: Burkholderiales bacterium (assembly GCA_035699685.1). GTDB lineage: Bacteria > Pseudomonadota > Gammaproteobacteria > Burkholderiales > SG8-39 > SCGC-AG-212-J23. The sequence continues at coordinate 11,227 of DASSPL010000042.1, forward strand.
GGGCTGCTGGTGATGGCGGCCGGCATCCCGCTGTACTTCGTCTCCAAGAGAAAGTGACGCTCACCGAGCTGCGCTACATCGTCGCGGTAGCGCGCGAGCGCCACTTCGGGCGCGCGGCGGAAGCGAGCTTCGTCTCCCAGCCGACGCTGTCGGTGGCGGTGAAGAAGCTGGAGGAGGAGCTCGGCGTCACGCTGTTCGAGCGCGGCCCCGGCGAGGTGACGATCACCCCGGCGGGGCAGAAGATCATCGCGCAGGCGCAGCGCGTGCTGGAAGAGGCGTCGCGCATCAAGGACCTGGCCGCCGCCGGCCGCGACCCGCTGGCCGGGCCGCTGCGGCTCGGGGCCATCTACACCATCGGGCCGTACCTGCTTCCCAAACTCATTCCCATATTGAGAAAGAGTGCGCCGGCGATGCAGCTCCACATCCAGGAGAACTTCACCCACCGGCTGGCCGACGCGCTGAAGAACGGCGAGGTCGACGTGGTGCTGATCGCCCTGCCGTTCGACGAGCCCGGCATCGAGACGCGGGCGGTGTACGACGAGCCGTTCTTCGTCGCCGTGCCCAAGGGGCATCCGTGGGAGACGCGCAAGCGCGTGACCTCCGAGGAGCTGACCCGGGAGAGCCTGCTCCTCCTCGGCGAAGGCCACTGCTTCCGCGACCAGGTGCTCGAGTTCTGCCACACCACGCGCACGCGCGCCATCGAGGGCGGCTCGCTCGAGACCATCCGGCAGATGGTGGCGAGCGGCGTCGGCATCACGGTTCTGCCGGGCACTTCCGTGGGTCCCAGCACTTCGAGTGATCTGATCCGCATCCTGCCCTTCGGCCGGCCGGCGCCGTCGCGGCGCGTCGGGCTCGCCTGGCGCCGCAGCTTCCCGCGGCCCGAGGCGATCGAGGCGCTGAGGAAGGCGATCCTCGCCTGCAACCTGCCGCAAGTGGAAAAGATAGGCGCATGAACCACGACATCGTCATCCGCGGCGGGACCGTCGTCACCGCCGAGAGCACCGTAGTGGCGGACGTCGGCATCCAGGGCGAGCGCGTAGCCGGCATCGGCGCGGGGCTGCGCGGAAAACGGGTGCTGGATGCGCAAGGGATGCTGGTCATGCCCGGCGGGGTCGACAGCCACTGCCACATCGAGCAGCTGTCGAGCTTCGGCCTGATGGCCGCCGACGACTTCCATTCGGCCACGGTGTCGGCCGCCTGCGGCGGCACCACCACCGTGATCCCGTTCTGCGCGCAGCACCGCGAGGACGACCTGCCGGCGGTGCTGCAGGACTATCACCGGCGCGCGCGCGAGAAGGCGGTCATCGACTACGCCTTCCACCTGATCATCGCCAATCCGAACGAGAAGACGCTGCAGGCCGACCTGCCCGCGGCGATCCGCTCGGGCATCCGCTCGTTCAAGATCTTCATGACGTACGACCGCATGCGGCTGCACGACGAGCAGATCCTCGACGTGATGGCGGCGGCGCGGCGCGAGGGCGCGCTCGTCATGGTGCACGCCGAGAACCACGGCATGATCTCGTGGCTC
>DASSPL010000043.1:0-6202 GCA_035699685.1 Burkholderiales bacterium
GCCGGCTTGTCCTGCCACAGCTTCTTCGCGATGCCGGCCGAGCCCGCGTGGGCGATCATCGGATGCATCGTGTCGTTCAGGTTCTCCACGAACATCTTCCAGTTGCAGTTGTGGAGGTATCTCAGGCAGCCGCCGGTGAGCTCCAGCTCGCCTTCGGGCGAGCGGTCGGCGAGGTTGTCGATGGAGGAGAGCGAGTCGCCGAAATAGTCGCGAAAGCCGATGCCTTGCTCCGACAAGCGCGCGAAGACGAACCCGCGGTGGGTCTCCACGTTCTTCACCACCGGCAACCCTTCGGGTTTGAGGCGGGTGCCGGTATAGCCATCCTTGAGCGGGATGTTGAGCAGCGTGCCGTCGAGGCGGTAGGTCCAGGCGTGGTACGGGCAGCGGAAGGTCTTCCCGGCATTGCCGGAGAGATCGCTCACCACCTTGGTGCCCTTGTGCGCGCAGCGGTTCATCAGCACGCGCACGCCTCCGTCGGTGGTGCGCACCATGATCACCGGCTTCGCCGCGATGTCCACCGTGATGAAGTCGCCCGCGTTGGGTATCTGGCTGGCATGACCGACGTAGACCCATGTGCGCGACCACAGGCGCTCCATCTCGAGCTGGAAGATCTCCGGATCGGTGTAGACGTCGCGATGCACGCGGTCGTGCTCGACCAGGCGCTCGATCGCTCGCGGGTCGTCGCGATAGCGGTTCATGCGCGCATTGTAGAATGCGCTAAATGATTGTTTTCGACCTGCTTTGCGCCAAGGGCCACCGCTTCGAGGGCTGGTTCAACTCGGCGGGCGACTTCTCGTCCCAGAAGGAGCGCGGGCTGCTGTCGTGCCCCAAGTGCTCGACGGCCGACGTGCGGCGGGTTCCTTCAGCCACCCGCGCCAACCTCGGCGCGCCGGAACCCAAGCAGGCGCCGCAGCCCGCCACCAATATGGTGAAGACGCCGGAAATGGACGGCAAGGACGCCTTCGCCATCGCGCAGATGCTGTACTCGAAGATGCTGGACGAGATCCTGACGAAGACCGAGGACGTCGGCCGCGAGTTCGCCGCCGAGGCGCGCCGCATCCATTACGACGAGGCGCCGGCGCGCGCCATCCGCGGCCAGGCCACGCAGCAGGAGCACGACGAGCTGGTCGACGAGGGCATTCCGGTTGCGCGCTTCCCGCTGCCGCCGACCGACAAGCTGAGCTAGGGTCGCGGGTTCAAAGGATACAATGTGTATTATGTTAAATGACGCATGGCCGCCAGCATCTCGCTGGAGAAGAGCCGCGGATTCAGTGGGTGGCGGCTGAGGCCCCGGTTCTCCCCCATCTGGCGGGCGAAGGTCAGCCACCCCAGTCCATTCGCACCTTTAGGAACGCCGGTGCGGTACTTGGGCGGCAGCCCAAAAGCCGAGAAGGCGCGGTCGTAGGCCATCTTCTGCAGCGCTTCGGCAAGGCGCTCGAGGTCTTCCCGTCCGTCCACGGGTGCAGGTGATTTAAGGAGGCGGTCCCAAGCCGCTCCGTCCGCTGCGTAAGCCATGGCATCCAGCGGCGCGCCACCGGCAAAGGCCAGCCAGCGCTCCGGGTTGTCGACGCTTTGGCTCTTCAACCAGGCCACGGCTTCATCCCGCGGCGGAATCGGAACCGGGATGGCGACGCATCGGCTGCGGATGGTCGGCAGCAGGCGAGCCGGGCGGTGCGAGACGAGGATGAACACGGCGCCCGCCGGCGGCTCCTCCAGCCCTTTCAGCAGCGCGTTGGCCGCATTGGGATACAGGTCATCCGCCGGATAGACGAGCGCCACGCGCAAGGCACCGCGGTGCGAGCGCAGATTGAGGAAATCGGCGAGCTGCCGCACCTGCTCGATCTTGATGTACAGGCTCGGCTGCTTGGTGCGCCGGGCAGGGGAGTCGCTGCCCTCCTCCCCCTCCTCCTCCAGCTGCGGCGGCTCCTTGGCGATTGCCTCGGGCTCGAGGCGCCGAAAATCGGGGTGGTTGCCGGCGAGGTACCAGCGGCAGCCGTCGCAGGCTCCGCACGGACGCTTCGCGGGCTCGGCGTGCTCGCAGAGAAGCAGTTGCGCCATGCGCTCCGCGAGCGCCAGCTTGCCGACGCCGCGCGGGCCGTGCAGCAGGATGGCGTGCGGCAGCCGCTCGCGTCCCGCCTTCAGCGATTCGAGGATGCGCGCGTTCCAGGGATGCATCAGAAGCCTTCCAACGCCCGTTTCAGCTGCTCGCGCACGCCGGCCGCATCGCGCGATGCGTCGATGACCTTGATGCGGTTCGGCTCGGCCTTGGCGAGCTCCAGGTAAGTGGCCCGCACGCGCTCGAAGAACGCCCGGTCCTCGCGCTCGAAGCGGTCGAGCTTGCGGCCGGACTTGGCCATGCGTTGCGAAGCGACCTCGTAGGGGCAATCAAACACCAGCGTGCGGTGCGGCTTGAGGCCCGGATGCGCGATGTCCACGAGGCGGGTGATGAGATCGCGGCTCACGCCGTTGCCGCCGCCCTGGTACGCGAACGTCGCGTCGGTGAAGCGATCGCAGATGACGTAATGGCCGGCCTCGAGCGCCGGCTGGATGACCTTCGCGACGTGGTCGGCGCGCGCCGCGAAAACCAGGAGGGTCTCCACGCTGGGCGCCATCGGCTGGCCGAGGATCGCCTCGCGCAGCTTTTCGGCGAGCTCCGTGCCGCCGGGCTCGCGCGTGACGATGACGTGCGAGCCCTTGGTGCGCACCGCGTCGGCGATGAATTCGATGTGCGACGACTTGCCGGCGCCGTCGACGCCCTCGAGCGTCAGGAACTTCATTTAGGGGGGTACGGACGCCCGCGCAGCTGGTACTTGGACACCGCCCGATTATGCTCTTCGAGGTTGCGGGAGAACTGGCTGGTGCCGTCGCCGCGCGAGACGTAGTAGAGCGCGTCGGTTTTCCCGGGCCGTACCGCGGCGCGGATCGACGCGAGGCCCGGCATGGCGATCGGCGTCGGCGGCAGTCCCGCGCGCGTATAAGTGTTGTACGGCCCGTCTTCCAGCAGGTGGATCTTCTTCAGGTTGCCGTCGAACGACGCGCCCAGGCCGTAGATGATCGTCGGATCGACCTGCAGGCGCATGCCGATGCGCAGGCGGTTCACCAGCACGCCGCCGATCTGCTCGCGCTCCGATGCCCGGCCGGTTTCCTTCTCGATGATCGAGGCCATGATCAGCGCCTCGTACGCGGACCGGAACGGCACGTTCGGCGCGCGAGCCTCCCACTCGGTGCTCAGGTGCCGCTGCATGGACCGGTAGGCGCGGCGCAGGACGTGCAGGTCGCTCGAGCCCCGGGCGAAGAGGTAGGTGTCCGGAAAGAAAAGGCCCTCCGGGTGCTGCTCGGTGGCCTGGATCCTGGCGAGGACGTCGGCGTCGGACAGGCCCTGGGTGTCGTGCTTGAGATCGGCGCTGGCGTCGAGCGCCTGGCGGAGCTGGGTGAAAGTCCAGCCTTCGATCAGGCGCACCTCGGCCTGCGTCACGTCGCCGCGGGTGAGCTTGTCGAGGAGATCGGTCGGCGTGAGCGGCTGGGCGAAGAGGTAGTTGCCCGCCTTGACGTCCCGCTCGCGGCCGAGCAGGCGCGCCAGAGCCTCGAAATGCCACGGCCGCACGCGGATGCCGGCGCGCTCGAGCTGCGCCACCGTGCCGCGGAAGCCGCTGCCGGGCCGGATCTCGACCTCGACGGGAAGCTGCGACACGCCGAGCGGCGACGACACGTACCAGGCGGCGTAGCCACCGGCGCCGACGACGAGCAGGACGACAAGCGCGAAAAAAGTTTTCAATTCGGCGCGCGGTAAAATGCCGATTCTACGATGCAGCGCGCTCGTCTCACCCGCTACGGTTTGCTTTCGGTCAGGGGGAGCGACGCGCGTGCATTCCTTCACGCCCAGCTCACCAACAACATCGAGAAGCTCGACGGCGGGCACTGGGCGCTCGCCGGCTGGTGCTCCGCCAAGGGGCGCCTGCTCGCCAGTTTCATCGTCGTGCCCTCCGCCGATGGATTCCTGCTTCAGGTCGCACGCGACCTCGCCGCGCCGGTGGCGAAACGCCTGTCGATGTTCGTGCTGCGCTCGAAGGTGAAAGTGCAGGACGAGAGCGACGCATGGGCGCAGTTCGGCGTGTGGGACGCCGATCCGCACCCGACGGACGTCCATTGGACGGAGAACCGCGTTCGCGTGCGCATGGGAGACCGGCGCTTCCTCGAGCTCGCGCCGGCCGCCGAGGCGAGCGACCCGGTGAACGCCGACGAGGCCAGCTGGGCGCTCGACGAGATCCGCGCCGGGCGGCCGCTCATCACCGCCGCGACGCAGGACCAGTTCGTGCCGCAGATGGTGAACTTCGAGAAGATCGGCGGCGTCGATTTCCAGAAGGGCTGCTACCCCGGCCAGGAGATCGTCGCGCGCGCCCAGTACCGCGGGCAGGTGAAGCGGCGCATGGTGCACCAGACCGCGCCGGCCGGCGTCGAGCTGAAGCCGGGGCAGGACTTCAACGGCGGCACGGTGGTCGACGTCGCGCCCGCCGGGAACGGCAGCGAGCTCCTCGCGGTGGTGCCGATTTGAACTACTACGTCTATTACAAGGTGGATCCCAGGCGCCTGCCGGAGCTGCGCGCCGGCGTCGAGCGCCTTTTCAAGGCGGTCGAGCGCGAATGCGGCGTGCGCGGCCGCTGGATGCACCGCCGCGACGACCCGGTGACCTACATGGAGGTCTACGAGGGCGTGAAAGACCCGGCGGCGTTCGAGGCGGTGCTCGCCCGGGAAAGCGCGGGCCTCGGCGTGCAGCGGCGCACGGAGCTCTTCGTATCTGCCTGATCGTCGTCGGCTGGAAGACCCATCCGGCCTATCCGCTGATCGTCGCCGCGAACCGCGACGAGTTCCATGCGCGCTCCGCCTCGCCCGCCGCGTTCTGGGAAGACCAGCCCGACATCCTCGCCGGGCGCGATCTCAAGGCCGGAGGCACGTGGATGGGCGTCAGCCGCCGGGGCAGGTTTGCCGCCGTGACCAACTATCGCGGGGGCACCGAGGCCTCGGCGCCGCAGTCGCGCGGCGCCCTCGTCACGGGCTTTCTGGCCAACGGCACCCCGCCCGCCGATTACATCGTCGACGTGGCCAGTCGAGGCGCGGCCTATAGCGGCTTCAACCTGCTCGTCGCCGACCGCACCGAGCTCTGGTGGATGTCGAACCGCGACGGCAACCCGCGGCAGCTCGAGCCCGGCTACTACGCGCTCGGCAACCTGCTCCTGGAATCTCCGGACGTGCAAGCCGTGAAGACGAGGGTCGCCGACCTGCCGCCCGCCACCGAGGCGCTGTTCACCGTGCTGGCCGAGGCGAAGATCGTCAACGAGCGCTATGGCACGCGCTGCTCGACCGTGCTCCTCGATAGCGGCAGGGACATGCGCTACGCCGAGCGCACCTTCCAGCCCGACGGCGCGGCAGGCGCCACCGTGCACTTCCACTTCAATTCGGGGTCAGGGCCGTAATTAATTCTTGCCCTGACCCCGAATGACCAGGCGCATGGCCTGGTGCGCAATCCCGGCTTCTTCGTATTCGTCGCCTTCCGGCTGGAATCCTTCCGCGCGGTAGAAGCCGAGCGCGTGGACCTGGGCGGACAGCAGCACTTCCCTGTCGCCGCGCCGGCGTGCGGCCTCGACCAGTGCTCTGAGGAGAGCGCGGCCGGCGCCCTGCCCGCGCCACTCCTTCAACACCGCCATGCGGCCGATATGGCCATCGGGCAAAAGGCGCCCGGTGCCGATGGGGCGCCCATCGATGTAGGCGAGCGCGTGGACACAGCTCGCGTCGTTGTCGTCCATCTCCAGCTCGGCCGGAACACCCTGCTCCTCGACGAACACCGCGAAGCGGATGCGCTTCGCCTCGCGCTGGGCTTTCGACCACTCCATGAGCTGCGTTTTCACCATGCGTCGAAAAGTATAATCGCCGCATGAAAAGCCTCTGGAGCGACAGCGAGGCCGCGCAGTACACGGGCCCGCAGTACGGTCTATTGGGACCTCGCGTCTATACCTCGCGCCTGCTCGGGCGCGACAAGTCGCTCGTCCTGCACGGCGGCGGCAATACCTCGGTCAAGCTGCGCGAGAAGAACCTGTTCGGCGAGGAGGAGGACATCCTCTACGTGAAGGGCAGCGGCTGGGACCTCGAGACCATCGAGGCGCCGGGCTTCACGCCCGTGAACCTGGCTTACGTGAAGCGCCTGGCG